>NZ_JBHXNW010000080.1:40029-41085 GCF_042717365.1 Streptomyces sp. NPDC058534 | reverse complement strand
CGCCGTGCTGATCCTCGCCGCCGCGCTGGCTGGCGGCGTCGTCCTTGACCGCACCGGCCCGCGCCGGGGCCCCACCTGACGAGAAATGTGGTGAGGAAAGTGTTCGACGCAGAAGAATATCTGCGGTGCATAGGTCATGAGGGAGGGACGGGGGAGCCGGAGCCGGATCTCGACACGCTGCGGGCGCTGCACAAGAAACACCTCATGGCGATTCCCTACAACAGCGTCAGCTCACTCACCCGTCCGCCGTCACAGCGGGGGACCGGCGTCGACCTCGTCGACATCGACGAGGACGCCACCTTCGACGCGGTGATCGCCGAAGGCCACGGCGGCGGCTGCATCCAGCTCAGCCGGCTCTTCTTCCGGCTGCTCCGTGAAGTGGGATTCGACGCCGCCCTGATCGGCGGCAGCACCGTCGAAGGAGCGCAGCTCTTCGGCACGGACGTCGAGCACATGCTCGTCCTCGTCACGCTCGACGGCGAGCGGTGGCTCGTCGACGTCGGCTACGCGGGACCGTCGTTCCTGGAACCGCTGCGCGTCGGCGAGGAGATCCAGGTCCAGTACGGCGTCCAGTACCGGCTCGTCGAGGACGCCGGGCACCTCGTCCTGCGGCGCTGCGCGCGGGGCGGCCGCTGGCACGTCGTCTACCGCTTCACGTTGACCGTCCGGGAGCCCGCCGCCTGGTCGGAGTTCGAGGGCAAGGTCAACGAGAAGCTGGCTGCGACGGAGCCCGGAGCGGGCGGCGGGTTGATGCTCTGCAGCCGGGCCGTGGACGACGGCCAGGCCATCCTGAAGGGGCGGCGGTACCTGACGGTCCGTGACGGCCGCGAGCAGGTCCGTACTCTCGTCGACAACGCCGAGTACGAGAACCTCGCCGCGGGCATCCTCACCGGACCCGTCGGCTGAGCGGCCGGCGTGCCCTACGTGACCCTGCTTCCCCTGCCCATCGAGGAACTCGCCGTGGGCCGCGCCGGCCGCGGACGCTCACCCACGCCGCCCACCGCCGCACCCCAGAGACCCGCCGACCCCCCCCCCCCCCGCACGCGCACAGCAGGC
>NZ_JBHXNW010000080.1:27426-40019 GCF_042717365.1 Streptomyces sp. NPDC058534 | reverse complement strand
GCGCGGGGGGGGGGGGGGGGGGGGGCCCCCTCCGGCCCGCGGCCCCCCCCCCCCGCCGCGCACCCCGGGGGGCCCCCCGCGCCCCCGCCCCACGACACGGCGACGCACACCGTCCTCGAACAGCTCCGCGCGGCGCCGCCCCTCGTGACGCGGGCCGAGACGGAGCTGCTGTCGGCGAGGCTGGCGGCGGTGGCGCGGGGCGAGGCGTTCCTGCTCCAGGGCGGCGACAGCGCGGGGCCCGCGACCGGGGACGTACAGGTCCGCCTGGAGGCGGACCTGCGCGTGCTGCACCAGACGGGCGTCGCCCTCATGTACGCGACCGGCCTGCCGGTGGTGAAGCTGGCCCAGGTGTGCGGGCCGTACGCCCCGCCCCGGCACCTCGCCGATGACGGCATCGCGCGGGACCTCGCCCTGTCGGCGGCCGCCATGAACCTGTTCCGGGGGCGGTGCCGCGGCGAGACGACAGGCCTGGACCGGATCCACGGCTGGAACACGGAGTTCGTCCGCACCGGCGGCGGCGCCCGCCACCGGCCGCTCGTCGAACGGATCGGCCGCGGTCTGGGGTTCATGGCGGCCGGCGGATTCACCGACCCCACCGCGCGCACGGCCGAGCTGTACACCTCCCGCCGGATGCTGGCCCCGGACCACGAACAGGCCATGACGAGCACCGACACCGATGCCGATGCCGATGCCGATGCCGATACCGGCCGGCTCAACGGCTCCGCGCACTTCCTGTGGCTCGACGCCCACGCCGCACACACCGCCCGCGCGGACGCCTCGTACGCGGCCCTCGTCCGGCGGTCGGCGAACCCGGTCGGGCTGCGGATCGGACCCGACACCGCCCCGGCGCACGCCGCCGACCTGGTGGAACGGTTCGACCCGGACGCCGTCCCGGGGCGGCTGACGCTGACCTGCGCGATGGGGAGCCGGCGGGTCCGCGAGCTCCTGCCGCCGCTCGTCGAGCGGGTCGAGGCGACCGGCCGGCGGGTCGTCTGGCAGACCGACCCGCTGCACCGCAACCCCTGGGACTTCGCGGGCGCGCTCGACGAGGTCACGGCCTTCGTCGAGGTGCACCGCCGCTTGGGCACCCACCCCGGCGGACTCCGCGTGGAGACCGGCGACGGGCCGCGCCTCACCGCGTCGCAGGCCGTCGAGCTCGGTTTCCACACCGCGGAGCGGCTGAGCACCTGAACGAAGCACATACGAAGCACATACGAAGAGGCGGTGCCCGGGATCCTCCCAGGCACCGCCTCTTCGTCGGTCAACGGACGGCAACGCGCCTCACGGCCAGGTGAGGACGAGATTGCCCCGCACATCGCCGTCCGACAGGCGCTTGAACGCCGCGGGCGCGTCCTGCGCCGACATCACCTCGTCCACAAGCGGCCTGATGCCCGTCGTGTTCATCAGCGCGAGCATCCGCGCGTACTCGTCACGCGTACCGCTGAATGAACCGACGATCTTGATCTGATGAAAGTAGATCCGGTGCAGCCGCGCGGGCGACACGTCACCCGTGGTCGCGCCGGCGACGACGACCGTGCCGCCGTTGCGCACGCTGCGCAGCGAATGCGTCCAGGTGGCCCTGCCGACGCTGTCGACGACGGCGTCCACCTGTTCCGGCAGCTCGGCGTTGGTCTCGAACGCCTCGTGGGCGCCGAGCCGCCGGGCCAGGTCCCGCTTGTCGGCGGTACGGCTCGTGGCGTAGACCCGGAGCCCGGCGGCCGCGCCCAACTGGATCAGGGCGGTGGACAGTCCGCCCGCGGCGCCCTGCACGAGCACCGAGTTCCCGGGCAGCAGCTCGGCCTTGGTGAACAGCATCCGGTACGCCGGCAGCCACGTGCACATCAGACAGGCGGCCTCCTCCCACGTGAGGTGGTCCGGGACCGGCAGCAGACTGTGGGCGGGCGCCGCGATGTACTCGGCGAGCGTTCCCGGCCGCGCCCCGACGAGCTGCGCGGCCGGCAGGACGAGCGTCTCGTCGGTCGTGCCCGGCGGGGAGTCCAGTACGGGGTAGAGCGTCACCCGGCGGCCGTCCGGATTCTCGCCGGCGGCCTCGCAGCCCAGGATCCGCGGGTACTTGTCGTGGTTGAGCCCGACGCCCCGCAGGGTCCACAGGTCCTTGTGGTTGAGGGAGACGGCCCGGACCCGGACGCGTACCCAGCCCTCGGGCACCACCGGGTCGGGGCGTTCGCCGATGACCAGCGCGGACAGCGGATCGTTGTCGTCCGGACGAGCTGCGTAGACGGCTTTCACACGAATGCCCTCTCGCGTCGTGCCTGAATGGGCGGTGGAATGTCGCGACAGTGCACGAATCTCCTCACGCAGTGGTCGGCCAGCAAGGGAAAGGCGAATGCAGCACTTTCTCGGACGCACTGGATGTGGAGTCCTGTCATGCCATTCGGTGACGCTAGTACCGGGCGGTAGGGCCGCACATCCCTCAGCCTGGTAGGACCCCACGGAGTAACGGCCGCTTTCTCCGGACATCGCCCGCAGAACTGTCAGGCCGAGTGATGTGGAACTCCCCCGACTCCCCTTAGCGTGACGGCGCCGAGTCATGTCTGGAGAAATGATCTGTATGCGACGCAAGCTGTCTCTGTCGGAAATCCTGTACGTCGGTGAGATCAGAACCCTCGCGACGACCGTCTGCACCGTACGCGGCGACATCGACGAGGAGGTGCTGGCCGCGGCGTTCGCCGCGAAGGTCGCCGAGCACCGCTCGCTCCGCAGTCGGGTGGCCCGGGACGGCGCCGAGTTCTTCCTCGAACTCCTCGACGAGGACGAGCTGCCGCGCCTGGAGGTGCGTCCGGCCGGGCCCACCGACCTGACCGACCAGCTCAACCGGCCGCTGCCGGCCGGCGGCCCCCTGGTCCGCGCCACCCTCTTCCGCGGCGACGGCGAGTCGACGTTCGTCCTCGGCATCGACCACGTCATCTGCGACGGACACAGCGCCACCGTCCTGTGCAACGAGATCTGGAGCGCGTACGCCGGGATCCAGGACGGTGCGTACGAGGCTCCGCGGAATGCGGGGGAGTCGTGGCCCGTGGCCGTCGACGATCTGCTCGCGCCGTGCTCCGAGGAGGAGCTCGTCGCCTACGTGAAGGACCGGACCGAACGGACTTCCGCGCACCCGCTCGCCGTCCTCCCGTTCAACGCGGCGGCGTCGCCGCAGGCCGGGGAGGCTCAGGACGGGCAGGGCCAGGACGGGCCCCTGATGGACGTCCGCCGCATCCGTCTCACCCGCGAACAGACCGCCGCCCTCGTCGCGTTCGCCAAGAGCGCCGGCGTCTCCGTGCACGGCCTGGTCGGGGCGGCCCTCCTGACCGCCGTCCGGGACGGCTTCGGACCCGGCTACGGCAGCGACCACCGGCTGAGCTTCGTCTCGCCGGTCGACCTGCGCGCCCGGCTGACCCCCGCGCTCGGCCGCGACGTCCTGATCCCCGCCGCGTCCTGGTACCTCGACGTCGTCGACGTACCCGAGGGAGGCGATCTGATCGAGCTGGGCCGTCGGATCACCGGGGAGCTGCGCGAGGCCATCGAGCTGGGCGAGCCGGCCCGGGAGCTCCAGGCCCTGCCCCGGCTGCTCGAGAACCCGTCGGTGCTCACGGCCAGCCTCGTCATGCCCAACGTGGGCAGCGTCGCGGGGCCGCCGGCGCCGCGCGGTCTCGAGATCACCGACATGCGCAAGTTCGCCATCTCCTCCAAGTGGGTCCCCGAGGCCGGCGCGGGTGCGCTCGTGGCGTCCCCGATGACCGTCTACGGTCGCCTCAGCATCGAGATGCCGTACAGCGCCAAGTGCTTCACCCCCGCCCGGATGGACGAGATCCACGACCACGTCCTGGCCACCCTGCTCTCCGTCGTCGAGAGGAACGAACCGTGACCCGGGCCGCGATGGTGACAGGCGCGGCGCGGGGCATCGGCGCCGACGCGGCCGTGGGGCTGGCCGAACACGGCATGGACATCGCCCTTCTCGGAACGGACGAGGCCGCGCACGCCGACACGGTGCGGCGGATCGCGGAGACGGGACGGGGGTGCGTGTTCGTGGCCGCGGACGTCACCGACGCGTCCTCGGTCGACGGGGCGTTGGCCCGTGTCCGCTCCGAACTCGGCGACCCAGTGGTCCTGTTGAACTGTGTCGGGACCGTCGACCGTGAACCGCTGCGCGAACTCTCCGACCAGGACTGGACTGAGGCCGTCGGCGGTCCTCTGCGCGGGGTGTTCGTCACCAGTCGCGCGGTCGTCGACCCGATGATCAAGAACGGTGGGGGCCGGATCCTCACGCTCGCGGACGTCGCGGGCGGCGGCCGGCCGGGGGCGGCGCGGAACTCGGTCGTCGAGACGGGCCTCGCCGGGTTCACCCGGACGATCGCCATGGAGCTGCGGCCGTTCGGCATCACCGCCAACGTCATCGCTCCGGAGCCCGCCGCGACGGACCTGACCGCCTCGCCCGCCGCCGGTGGATCTGCGTACGCGGCGGGGGTGCTCGACGCCGTACGGTTCTTGACCGGTGACGGGGCCTCGGCCGTGTCCGGCCATAACGCCCCCGCCGCCTTCACGGGGTGCCGCATCGCCGCCGTGAGGTCGGACCCCCGCCAGCTTTCCGCCGACCGGGGCCCGCAGATCCCCGGGCCCCGCTCCTACGTACGTGGCGTTCCCGTCAGCCCCTCACCAGCGGACCGGCAGTTCGATCAGGCTTACCACCGTGGAGCGGCCCCGCAGCGGGACCTCCTCCAGCGGAACGGCCAGTTCGAGACCGGGCAGCTCCTCGACGAGCGTCCGCAGTCCGGCGCCGACGACGATGCGCGCCAGGTTCTGGCCGAGGCACATGTGCACGCCGTATCCGAAGGCCATCTGCCCCGACGTGTCGCGGTCGAAATCCAGCGCGTGCGGGCAGCCGAACTTGGCCGGGTCGCGGTTGGCGGCGGGCAGCGACACGGTGACCGTGTCGTCCTTCTTGATCGTCTCGCCGCCCAGTTCGATGTCCTCGAGCGCGGTGCGGAAGATCTGGTACTGGTTGACCGTCGTGTAGCGGAGCAGCTCCTCGATCGCGTTCGCGGACCTCGGGTTCGCCCGGAACTCCGCGAGCCGCTCGGTGTGGTGCAGCAGCGCCAGGGTGCTGCAGGTCAGCGCGGCCTCCGTCGTGGAGTAACCCGCGACGAACACCAGGAGGATCATGTTGGTGATCTCCTGGTCCGTCAGCTGACCCGCGGCGATGAGCCGGCTCAGCATGTCGTCGCCGGGTTCGTTCCGCTTCCGCTCGACGAGGTCGCGCACGTAGAAGAACGACTCGCGCGCCGACGCGAGCTCGTCCTCGAGCTCGATGCTCTCGTCGTTGGAAGTGTCCGGCAGCTGGGCGATCTTCTCGCACTCCTCGTACGGAATGCCGATCAGCTCACAGATGACCTGGAGGACCAGGGGCCGGACGAAGGAGGCGACGAGGTCGGCGGAGGTACCCTGCTCGCGCATCGCCTTCAGCTGCTCGGCGGCCAGGACGTCGACGCGCTCCGCCCACTGGTTCATCCGGCGGGTGGTGAATTCACCGGTCAGCAGCTTCCGGTACTTCGTGTGGTCCGGCGGGTCCATGTGAATGAACATCCCGGGCATCGCCGGCAGCGGCGGAATCTGCTTGCCCTTTTTGGTGATGGGGAAGTGGCCGATGCCGTAGTTGTGGCTGAAGACGGGATTGCTGAGGGTCTCGCGGGACAGCTCGTGACCGGTCACCAGCCAGCCGACGTGGCCGCTGGGGTACGTCATTCTCGTCAGCGGCCGTTCCCGGCTCAGGTCGAGGAGAAGCGACGGCGGATCGAAATGATCCGTGCGGTCCCAGTGCTGCTGGTAGGTTATCGGCTCGCTCATCGCGGCATCCTTCTCGGTATCGGTCATACGCAGGGGGTGGGGGTCCGCGGACCGGGCCGAACCGGCCGGGTGGTCATGGCCGAACCGGCCGGGCCGTCACCGGGCCGACGGCCGCAGCCAGGCGCCGATCCGCTCCTGGACCTCCGGCGGGAAGACGTCCTTCGGCACCATGCCGTGGACCGCCTTCGGGGGCAGCGCGCTGTACGAGGAGCCGCGCTGGTCCGCGTACTGCGTGATCCGGAAGCTCACCGCCATGCTGCACAGCGCGTACGCCTCGGCCGCCGTGACACCGGCCGCGGCCGGCAGCCAGGCCACCAGGCCCCGCAGGCAGGCGAGGAGCGCGTCGTCGAGGCTGTCGGCGAAGCCGAAGCCGATCCAGTGCGTGTCGGTCTCCGCGAGCGGGGCGTCGAGCGCTACGGACTTGTGCAGGTCGTAGCGGATCCGCAGATCCTCCGCGGCCGACTTGATGCCGGTCTGGTCCACCAGGCCGTCGCCCTGCACCGCGTGCACGTCGCCGACCCACACCCGGCCGCCGGGCTTGGCCACCGGCAGGAACAGGGAGGAGCCGACGGTGAGTTCGCGCAGTACGAGGTTGCCGCCGTAGGGGCCCGCAAGGAGCGCGCTGACCGGCTCGTCCCCGGCCGGCTCGACGGCCATGATCCCGAGGAACGGTGCCAGGGGGAGCGTGGTCCCCTGGGCGTAGGTCGCCGTGCGACGGTCCTCGTCGAAGCGGAAGTAGCGCATGTACGGCTCGGTGAAGTCGTCCCGCAGCGCGCCGGAGCCCGGGTGCGAGGCGTTGCAGCCCCAGTCGCGGGTACGGAGCTCGGTCAGCCGGCACTCGATCACATCGCCCGGCTCGGCGCCCGAGACCTGCACGGGACCGAGCAGCGGATACGGGTTGCCGGGATTGCGCCGGCGCACGTCGACCAGTTCCTCGAAGGGCATCCCGAACGCCAACTCGTTGTTCCAGTTGGTCCAGGTGTCGGGGTAACTCACCACATCGCCGGATTCAATCTTCGCAACCGCCGGGGCACCCGGGTCGAGTACGCCGGAACGCACAGTGGCGGGTGTCGACTCGACCGTGTGTATCTCCATGGCGTACGACGCTAGGGCAGCCGCCTTCCGAATATCAAGGCATTCCGCGGGCGTTCTGATGACTACCAGACCTGGGGATGTCGGGGCCTCGGCCGCGCCTCTATCTTGAGATCTGGTGAACGAATATTTCAGCGGGCCGATACGCGAGGCCGGAACGCCGTGCCTCAATTGACTGATGCGCTGACGGCCTCGCTCCCACGAGCCGAATGGAGAACGTGGTTGCAAGGCAATAGTCATTACGTCCGGCAGATCCTGGACGCCCTCGGTGCCAATCCCCTGAACGCACCCCTCATATGCGAGGACGTGCCCACCACGGCCGGATCCCTCGCCGATTCGGTCACCTCGGCCGCCCACACCATGCGCGCGCAGGGCGTGGGCCGCGAGAGCGTGGTCGCCGTCCTGACCAACGCCAACACCCCGGCGACGCTGATCCTGCGCTGGGCGGCGAACCTGCTCGGCGCCACGGTGGTCCACCTCAGGGGCGTCAACGCGGTCAACCCGCTCGACCAACTGCCGCTGGAACTCCAGCTCGACATCCTCACCGATGTACGCGCCACTCTGGTGGCCGTCGACGCCGACAACGCCGACCGCGGCCGCGAGCTGTGCGACGCGCTGAAGACCCGGCCGCTGCTCGCCGGCCTCGGCGCCTTCGGCCCCGACATCGTCGACCTCACCTCCGCCCCCGCGGACGCGTTCGACCCGGAGACCGCAGAGACCGGCGACATCGCCGTCGTCACGTACACGAGCGGCTCCACAGGGCGTCCCAAGGGCGTCAGTTGGGCGTTCGCGGTGAAGAACGACATGGTGGCCACCTCGGCGGCCCGTGGCGTCCCCGCGAACTGCCTCATCACCGCGCCGCTCACGCACTCCAGCGGCTTCGCCGCCGACGACACCGTCATCACCGGCGGCCTCGTCGTCCTCCAGTCCGCCTTCGACGCGACCCAGGTCCTCCGGGCGATCGAGCGGTACGGCATCACGCGCCTCGTCCTGTCCGCACCCCAGGTGTACGCGCTCATCGAGCACCCGGCCATCGGCAGCACCGACCTGTCGACCGTACGGGAGCTCTTCTACACCGGCAGCGCCGCCTCCCCGGACCGCATCGGCAAGGCCGTCGAGGTGCTCGGCCCCGTCATCATGCAGGTGTACGGCACGAGCGAGAGCGGCCTGATCAGCCTCCTCCTCCCGGACGACCACCGCGACCCCGCCCTGCGGGCCACCGTCGGCCGCCCGCCCGAGGGCGTACGCGTGACCATCCGCGACACGGACGGCCGGATCCTGCCGCCCGGCCAGGCCGGCGAGGTCTGCGTCATCTCCCGCTGGTCGATGGAGCGTTACTGGAACGAGCCCGAGCTCACCGCCCGTACCGTCCGCGACGGCTGGATCCACACCGGCGACATCGGGCACTTCGACGACGCCGGATACCTGCACCTGCACGGCCGGATGGCCGACGTCATCAAGACGAACGGCATCAAGGTCTACCCGGCGTCCGTCGAGCGCGCCCTCCTCGACCACCCGGCGGTCGCGGAAGCGGCCGTCTTCGGCGTCGAGGACGTGGACCGGCTCGAACGGATCTGCGCCGTGATCGTCCCGAGGGCGGGCGCCGCCCCGGACGCCGAGGAGCTGCGCCGGCACGTGAGCGAGCGCCTCACGCCGAACCACGTACCGGCCGACATCGAGGTGCGCACCGCCCTGCCGGTCCTCGCCCTCGGCAAGCCCGACCGGCTGCGGCTGCGCGCCGAGGCCCGGGAGCGGTTCGGGATCACCGACGCCGGCTGGCCGGTGACCTGACATGCCGGACAAGCCCGCCACACCTGACATGACGAAGCCGAACACGACGACGGGCGGTACGGCCGCGTCGTCCGGGACCGCCCCCCTTGAGGAGAAGGACGGCATGGCCACCACCACACACGGCACGGGGAACGACAGCGGCCCCGGACAGGCGCCGGTCACCCTCGCCGAGCTGCTGGAACGGCGGGCCAAGGACTGTCCCGACGCCACCGCGCTCGCCTCCGCCGAGGAGACCCTCACCTACGAGGAGTTCAACGCCCGCGCCAACCGGCTGGCCCAGGTCCTCCTCGCCCACGGCGCGGGCCCCGAGAAGCTGGTCGCCCTCGCCCTGCCGCGCTCGGTCGACATGGTCGTCGCCACCCTCGCGGTCGCCCAGACCGGCGCCGCGTTCCTGCCGGTCGACCCCGCCTACCCGGCCGACCGCATCGCCTTCGTCCTCGCCGACGCGGCCCCCGCCCTGGTCGTCACCGCCCGCACCTCGGCCGACCGGATCCCGCAGAGCCCGGAGACCGTCCGCCTCGTCCTCGACGAGCCGGAGACCGCCGACCGGATCGCGAAGGGCCCCGACGCGAACCCGGCGCTCGTCGAGCTGAACGCCCCCGTGACGGCGGCCGGCCTCGCCTACGTCATCTACACCTCCGGCACCACCGGCACGCCCAAGGGCGTCGCCGTCACCCACGCGGGCCTCGCCGGTCTCGCCGCCGCGACGGTCGAGCGGATGGCGATCGACGCCGACAGCCGGCTCCTCCAGTTCGCCTCGCCGAGCTTCGACGCGTACGTCTTCGAGCTCCTCGCCGTCCTCGAAGCGGGCGCCGCCCTCGTCGTCCCGCCGCCCGGCACCCTCGCCGGCGAGACCCTCACCGAGGTCCTCACCGGACTGGACGTCAGCCACGCCGTGCTTCCGCCGGTCGCCGCCGCCAGCGTCCCCGCCGCCGAACTCGGCGGAGTACGCAGCCTGCTCGTCGCGGGCGAGGCGTGCACCGCCGAACTCGTCGAGCGCTGGACGACACAGGACCGCCGCGTGATCAACGCGTACGGCCCCACCGAGGTGACCGTCTGCGCCACCATGACCGAACCGCTGACCGCGGCCGGGACCCCCTCGCTCGGCACCGGGATCCCCGGCGCCCGCGTCCACGTCCTGGACGCCGAGCTGCGCCCCGTACCCGTCGGCGAGACCGGCGAGCTCTACGTCAGCGGCCCTGGCCTGGCACGCGGCTACCTGCGGCGCCCCGGCCTCACCGCCGAACGCTTCGTCGCCGACCCCTTCGCGGCCGACGGATCCCGCATGTACCGCACCGGCGACCTGGTCTCCCTGCGGCCCGACGGCGGCCTCGACTTCCACGGCCGCGCCGACGACCAGGTCAAGCTCCGCGGCTTCCGCATCGAGCTCGGCGAGGTCGCGAGCGTCCTGGCTGGGCACCCCTCGGTCGACCAGGCCGTGGCCGTCGTCCGCGAGGACCAGCCGGGCGACCGCCGGCTCGTCGCCTACGTGATCGCCGGCCAGACCCACGGCAAGCCCGCCCCGGGCAACGCCGAGCTGCGCGAGTACGCGGCCCGCAGCCTGCCGGAGCACATGGTGCCCGCCGCCTGCGTCACCGTCACGGCCTTCCCGACGACCCCCAACGGCAAGCTCGACCGGCAGGCCCTGCCCGCGCCCGAGACCACCGCCGACACCGCCGGAAGGGCGCCCGGCACCCCCGCGGAAGTAGCCTTCGCGGCCATCTTCGGCGAGCTGCTCGGCGTGTCTCAGGTCAACGCCGACGGCAACTTTTTCGCCCTCGGCGGCGACAGCATGCTCGCCATCACCGTCATCCTCAAGGCGCGCGAGGCGGGCTATTCCATCTCGCCTCGCGAAATGATCAGCAACCCGACCGTCGAGGCGCTCGCCGCGGTCGCGAGCGGCCCCGACGCCGCGGCGCAGCGATGACGGCGACGCCCGGCTGCCCTTCCGAGCCCGGCTCCCCTTCCGAACCCGCCGACGCGCACCGCGGACTGGAGACCCCGATGACCGAGACACCGACGACCGAGGCACCGATGACGACGACCGGGACACCGACGACCAGGGCACAGAAGACCGAGGCCCCGAGGCCCGGTGCGGAGACGCCTATACCACCGCACCAGAGCAAGCGGATGGTCGACCCGGCCGAACTCGAGACCCTCGACCTCGCCGACCCCGTCCTCCACGCGGAACGCGACCTGACCGAGGTGTGGCGCCACCTGCGCGCCGAACGCCCGATGTACTGGCAGGAGGCGCGCGGCTCCCAGCCCGGCTTCTGGGTGGTGAGCCGGCACGAGGACGCCATGTCCGTCTACCGCGACAAGGAGCACTTCACCACCGAACGCGGCAACGCCCTGGGCACGCTGCTCACCGGCGGCGACTCCGCGGCCGGGACGATGCTGGCCGTGACAGACGGCGTCCGCCACTCCCAGATCCGCAACATCCTGATGAAGGCCTTCTCCCCGCGGATGCTGCACGACATCCGCGAAGGCCTGCGCGAGACCGTCGACGGCCTCCTCGTTGACGCCATCGAGAAGGGCGAGTGCGACTTCGCGGAGGACGTCTCCGGCAGCGTCCCGCTCGGCGCGATCTGCGACCTGCTCGGCGTGCCGCGCTCGGACCGCAAGTACCTCCTCGGCCTCACCTCCCGCGCCTGGAGCTCCGACCACGCCGACGCCCCGCCGGAGGACAGCTGGACCGCCAAGAGCGAGATCCTGCTGTACTTCGCGGACCTGGCCGCCACTCGCAAGCACAGCGACCACGGCGACGTCGTCAGCCTCCTCGCCAACAGCCAGATCGACGGCGAACGCCTCAGCGACGCCGAACTCATGGCGAACTGCTACGGCCTGATGATCGGCGGCGACGAGACCGGACGCCACGCCATCACCGGCGGCCTGCTCGCCCTGAAGCAGTACCCCGACCAGTGGAAGGCCCTGCGCTCCGGCGAGGCGAAGCTCGACACCGCCGTCGAGGAAGTCCTGCGCTGGACCGTGCCGTCCATCCACGGCGGCCGCGCCGCCACCGGCGACGTCGTCGTCAACGGCCAGCAGATCAAGGCCGGCGAGGTGGTCAGCGTCTGGATCGCCTCGGGCAACTTCGACGGCGACGTCTTCGCGGACCCGTACCGCTTCGACCTGAACCGCGCCCCCAACAAGCACCTCACCTTCGCCCACGGCGCGCACTTCTGCCTGGGGCACTACCTCGCCCGCATGGAGATCGAGGCGGTCCTCGACGGGCTCCGCCGCATGGTCACCGACATCGAGCAAACCGGCCCCGAGAGCTGGATCTACTCCACGATCCTGCACGGCATGCACTCCCTGCCGGTCTCCCTCAAGCCCGACGCCGGCGGCATGCCCAAGCGCTGACCGGGCCCGCCCCCTCACTCGCGATGCCGCCCCAGAAAGGTGCACCCATGTCCCACCCCTTCGAGGACCGAGACGGCAGCTACCTCGTCCTGGTCAACGACGAGGAGCAGTACTCCCTCTGGCCCGCGACCACGGCCGTGCCGGCCGGCTGGCGCAGCGTCATGGGGCCGGCGGACCGGGCGGCATGCCTGGACCACGTCGAGGCCACATGGCTCGACATGCGCCCCAAGAGCCTGATCGGATCGACGGAGGGCGCATGACCGCGCGTACGACGTCGGTCTCGGGCAGGCTCCGCGCCGACGCCGTGGCCGTCGTCACCGGAGCGGGCCGGGGCATCGGCGCCGCGACGGCGAAGCGGCTCGCGGCCGACGGCGCGGCAGTCGTCGCCCTCGACCCGGTCTCTTATACACAACTCCCATCCCACGATACGTTAATCACTCTCGTGTTACGTGTGTGTATTTGAAGAGGGTTGTGTGTTGGTTTGGTTGGGGGGTGGT
>NZ_JBHXNW010000080.1:0-27416 GCF_042717365.1 Streptomyces sp. NPDC058534 | reverse complement strand
GAGAGTCCAGCGCTCACTGAGCGCGGCGCCGCGGGTCCGGCTGGCCGCGCCTCGGTGCGCTCTCTTGCCACCCGACCCCCAACCCCCCCCCCCGCGGCCGGCACCGTCACCGAGATCCGGGCGGCGGGCGGGCGTGCCCTGGCCGTCGGCTGCGACGTCACCGACTCCGGCCAGGTCGACGCCGCGATCGACCGTACGGTCACGGAGTACGGCCGCCTCGACGTCCTCGTCAACAACGCGGGCGTCCTCCGCGACAACATGCTCTTCATGATGAGCGACGACGACTGGGACACCGTCGTCGACGTCCATCTGAGGGGCGCCTTCCTGTGCTCGCGCGCCGCGCAGCGGCACATGGCACGACAGGGATCGGGGAAGATCGTCAACCTGAGCTCGGTCGCCGCCGAAGGCAACCGCGGCCAGGCCAACTACGCGGCCGCCAAGGCGGGCGTGCAGGGCCTCACCCGCACCCTGGCGATCGAGCTCGGCCCGTACGGGATCAACGTCAACGCCATCGCTCCCGGCTTCGTGGCCACGGCCATGACGGACCAGACCGCACGCCGTACGGGCGCCGACCCGGAGGAGTTCCGCCGGGCGGCGGCCGCCAGATCGCCGCTGCGCAGGGTTGGCTCGCCCGAGGACATCGCCGCGGTGGTGTCGTTCCTCGCGAGCGAGGACGCCGCCTACGTCACGGGCCAGACGATCCAGGTGGACGGCGGCCCCCAGTAACCCCGCCCGTCCCACCCCCGGTGCCGGTGTACGCCCCGCGTACGCCGGCACCGTCACCTCTCGACCTCGCTGCCTCACCACCCCGTCACCCCCGCGCCCGGCTGTCCTGCCCGGGCCCCAGGAGGATTCCCATGCTTGATCACCGGCTCTCTTCCGAGTACGAGGACCTTCGCCGAACCGTCGCCGCGTTCGCCCAGGACGTGGTCGCCCCGAAGATCGGCGCGTACTACGAGGAGCGGCGGTTCCCGATCGAGATCGTCGCCGAGATGGGCCGTATGGGCCTGTTCGGGCTGCCGTTCCCGGAGGAGTACGGCGGCATGGGCGGCGACTACTTCGCGCTGTGCATCGCCCTGGAGGAACTGGCCCGCGTCGACTCCTCGGTGGCCATCACCCTGGAGGCGGCGGTCTCGCTCGGCGCGAGGCCGATCCACCGCTTCGGCACGGAGGAGCAGAAGCGGGAGTGGCTGCCGAGGATGTGCTCCGGCGAGCTCCTTGGCGCCTTCGGCCTGACCGAGCCGGAGGCCGGCTCGGACGCGGGCGGCACGCGGACGACGGCCGTGCGCGACGGCGACGAGTGGGTCATCAACGGCTCGAAGTGCTTCATCACCAACTCCGGTACGGACATCACGGGCCTGGTGACGGTCACGGCGGTCACCGGCCGCAAGCCAGACGGCCGCCCCCTGATCTCCTCGATCATCGTCCCCTCCGGCACCCCCGGCTTCACGGTCGCCGCCCCGTACTCAAAGGTCGGCTGGAACGCCTCGGACACCCACGAGCTGCACTTCGACGACGTACGGGTCCCGCTCGCCAACCTCGTCGGCGAGGAGGGCCGCGGCTACGCCCAGTTCCTCCGCATCCTCGACGAGGGCCGCATCGCGATCGCCGCCCTCGGCACGGGTCTCGCCCAGGGCTGCGTGGACGAGTCACTCGCGTACGCGCGGACCCGGCAGGCCTTCGGCCGCCCGATCGGGACCAACCAGGTCATCCAGTTCAAGATCGCGGACATGGAGACGCGCACCCACATGTCGCGCCTCGCCTGGCGGGACGCGGCCTCCCGGCTGCTCCACGGCGAGCCGTTCAAGAAGGAAGCGGCGATCGCCAAGCTCTACTCCTCGGAGGCCGCGGTCGACAACGCGCGCGAGGCGACGCAGATCCACGGCGGATACGGCTTCATGAACGAGTCGGCGGTGGGCCGGTTCTGGCGCGACTGCAAGATCCTGGAGATCGGCGAGGGAACGTCGGAGGTCCAGCGGATGCTGATCGCGCGGGAACTCGGGATGACGGGCCGGGACGAGGCGCGATGACAGCCGGCCGGGCACCTGTGCTGTCGAGTGCGGCGGATCCCGCCTCACCGGCCTGGCGGGCGAACGAGGCGGCGCATCACGAGCTGTCCGCGACGCTGCGCGCGAAGCTGGCGGCGGTGGCGCTTGGCGGGGGTGAGAGGTCGCGGGCGCGGCATGTCGCGCGGGGAAAGCTGCTGCCGAGGGACCGGGTGGACGCTCTGTTGGATGCGGGTTCGCCGTTCCTGGAGCTGGCGCCGTTGGCGGCGAACGGGATGTACGGGGATCAGGCGCCGGCGGCGGGTGTGATCGCGGGTATCGGCCGGGTCAGCGGGCGTGAGTGTGTGATCGTCGCGAACGACGCGACGGTCAAGGGCGGCACGTATTACCCGATGACGGTGAAGAAGCACCTGCGCGCCCAGGAGGTGGCGCTGGAGAATCGTCTCCCCTGTCTGTATCTGGTGGACTCGGGTGGCGCGTTTTTGCCGATGCAGGACGAGGTGTTCCCGGACCGGGAGCATTTCGGCCGGATCTTCTACAACCAGGCGCGGATGTCGGGTGCGGGTATCCCGCAGATCGCGGCGGTCCTGGGCTCGTGCACGGCCGGTGGGGCGTATGTCCCGGCGATGAGCGACGAGGCGGTGATCGTACGGAACCAGGGGACGATCTTCCTGGGCGGTCCGCCGCTGGTGAAGGCGGCGACGGGTGAGGTGGTGACGGCGGAGGAGCTGGGCGGTGGTGAGGTCCACTCCAGGATCTCGGGTGTCACCGACCACCTGGCGGAGGACGACGCGCACGCGCTCCGTATGGTCCGGAACATCGTGGCGACGCTGCCGGACCGGGGTCCGCTGCCGTGGTCGGTGGAGCGGGTGGAGGAGCCGAAGGTCGACCCGTACGGGTTGTACGGGGCGGTGCCGGTGGACTCCCGCACCCCGTATGACGTGCGGGAGGTCATCGCCCGGGTGGTGGACGGCTCGCGCTTCCAGGAGTTCAAGTCGGAGTACGGCCAGACGCTGGTGACCGGTTTCGCGAGGATCCACGGCCACCCGGTGGGGATCGTCGCGAACAACGGCATCCTGTTCGCCGAGTCCGCGCAGAAGGGCGCGCACTTCATCGAGCTGTGCGACCAGCGCGGGATTCCGCTGGTGTTCCTGCAGAACATCACGGGTTTCATGGTGGGCAAGGCATATGAGCACGGCGGAATCGCCAAGCACGGCGCGAAGATGGTGACGGCGGTGGCCACGACCCGGGTGCCGAAGCTGACGGTCGTGGTGGGTGGTTCGTACGGTGCGGGGAACTACTCGATGTGCGGGCGGGCGTACTCCCCGCGGTTCCTGTGGATGTGGCCGAACGCGAAGATCTCGGTGATGGGCGGCGAGCAGGCCGCGTCGGTCCTCGCGACGGTGAAGCGGGATCAGTCGGGTGAGAGGTGGAGCGCGGACGAGGAGGAGGCGTTCAAGGCCCCGATCCGTGAGCAGTACGAGTCCCAGGGCAGCGCCTATTACGCGACGGCGCGGTTGTGGGATGACGGGGTCATCGACCCGCTGGAGACCCGGCAGGTGTTGGGTCTTGCTCTGACCGCCTGTGCCAACGCGCCGCTGGGGGACCCCCAGTTCGGCGTCTTCCGGATGTGAGGAAGTCCATGTTCGACACGGTGCTTGTCGCCATTCGCGGTGAGATCGCGGTCCGGGTGATCCGTACGCTGCGGGCGCTGGGTGTGCGGTCGGTGGCGGTGTACAGCGACGCGGACGCGGATGCGCGTCATGTACGGGAGGCGGACACGGCGGTACGGATCGGCCCGCCACCGGCCGGCGAGTCGTACCTGTCGGTCCCGGCGCTGCTCGACGCGGCGCGGCGGACGGGCGCGCGGGCCATCCACCCGGGCTACGGCTTCCTCGCCGAGAACGCCGCCTTCGCACAGGCCTGCGCGGACGCGGGCCTGGTGTTCATCGGGCCTCCCGCCTCCGCGATCTCCCTGATGGGCGACAAGATCCGGGCGAAGGAGACAGTGAAGGCGGCGGGCGTCCCGGTGGTCCCGGGCGCGGCGGACCCGGAACTGGCGGCTGCTGCGTGGAAGTTGGGCGCACCCGTCCTGCTGAAGCCGAGCGCGGGTGGCGGCGGAAAGGGCATGCGCCTGGTCCGCGACCTGTCGAAGCTGGAGGAGGAGATCGCGTCGGCAAGGCGCGAGGCCCGCTCCTCGTTCGGTGACGACACGCTCCTTGTGGAGCGGTGGATCGACCGCCCGCGGCACATCGAGATCCAGGTCCTGGCGGACGGCCACGGCAACGTGGTGCACCTGGGCGAGCGCGAGTGCTCGCTCCAGCGCCGGCACCAGAAGATCATCGAGGAGGCGCCGAGTGTGCTGTTGACCCCGGAGAGCCGGGCGGGGATGGGCGCGGCGGCGGTGGAGGCGGCGCGGTCGTGCGGGTATGTGGGGGCGGGGACCGTGCAGTTCATCGTCCCGGGCGGTGACCCGGCCTCGTACTACTTCATGGAGATGAACACCCGCCTGCAGGTCGAACACCCGGTGACCGAACTGATCACCGGCATCGACCTGGTGGAATGGCAGCTGCGGGTAGCGGCGGGCGAGGAGCTCGACTTCTCGCAGGACGAGGTCCGCCTGGACGGCTGGGCGATCGAGGCCCGCATCTGCGCGGAGGACCCTTCCCGGGGTTTCCTCCCGTCGGGTGGCACGGTCCTGGCCCTGAACGAACCGCAGGGCAACGGCGTCCGCAGCGACTCGGGCCTCTCGGCGGGCACGGAGGTCTCCTCCCTCTACGACCCGATGCTGTCGAAGGTCATCGTCCACGCGAAGGACCGCCCCACGGCCCTCCGCAAGCTCCGCGCCGCCCTGGCGGACACCGTCACCCTCGGCGTGGCGACGAACGCGGGCTTCCTGCGCAGACTCCTCGCTCACGACGACGACGACGTCGTCGCCGGCGCCCTCGACACGGGCCTGGTGGAACGGGACGCGCAGAACCTGATCCCGGAAGGCGTACCGCCGGAGGTATACGCGGCGGCGGCGTTGATACGTCATTTCCCCCGCAACACCGATCAACGGCGCCGCCGGGGGCCCGCAGGGGACTGGACGGACCCCTTCGACGCGCGTTCCGGCTGGCGCCTGGGCGGCCAACAGGCCTGGACCCCCCACCACTTCCGCCTCGCGGGCCACGCCCCGGCACGTGTACGTATCCGCGGCAACGAGTCAAACGCCCAACTCATGCTGGCCGAAACAGAACTACAGCCCGAGACTCACGGAGCAGCCGACCCGCTCGACACAGCCAGTACGGCCGGCATTCCCAGCGGCGCAAAGCCGCCGGGCGCATCGGGCTGGCTCGGCGCAGCCGGCCCGTGGCTCGCTGCCTTTGGCGGCAACCCACCCGCCCCCGGCAGGGTTTCGGGAAGGGGTGGGGTGGGGGAGGTCTTCCTCTCCCTCGACGGCGTCACCCACCGTTTCACCGTCACCCCCTTCCCGGAAGGCCTCTGGCTCGGCCGCGACGGCGACTCCTGGCACGTCCTGGACCACGACCCCGTCGAGGCGGCCCTCTCCGGCGCCCGCCACGGCGGCGCCGACACCCTCGCCGCGCCCATGCCCGGCACCGTCACCGTCGTCAAGTGGCCGTCGGGGACGAGGTCGAGGCCGGGCAGAGCCTGCTCGTCGTCGAGGCGATGAAGATGGAACACGTCATCTCCGCCCCGCACGCCGGCACCGTCACCGAGCTGGACGTCACGCCCGGCACCACCGTCGCCATGGACCAGATCCTGGCCGCCGTCAGCGCAACTGGTCCGGGCTCAAGGCGAGACGAAGTCGTCGGATAATGTAGAGGGATTTCGCACCGCCCACCCCGCTCTGGTAACCGCACATCACCACCCGTAGTTCGAAAGGCCTTCATGTCGATTCCCTCGCTCGACCACTCAGAATCCGCCATCGTCACGCGACTCCGCACCGCCGGATGCGTGTTCGCCGAGGACGAGGCGCAGATGATTATGTCTGCGGCCGGCAATGCCGCCGAGCTCGAAGAAATGGTGGAGCGCCGGGTCGTGGGCCTCCCGCTCGAACACGTCGTCGGCTACGCCGAATTCCGCGGCCTGCGTATCGAAGTGGACGCCGAGGTCTTCGTACCCCGGCGGCGCACCGAGGCGCTCGTGCACGAGGCCGCGCAGCTCACTCCGGCCCGGGGCGCGGTCGTCGTCGACCTGTGCTGCGGCTCCGGCGCGCTCGGCGTCGCGCTCGCCGCGGCCCTGGAGGAGGTCGAGCTGCACGCCGCGGACGTCGACCCGGCCGCCGTCCGCTGCGCCCGGCGCAACGTCACCGCGGCCGGGGGCGAGATCTACGAGGGCGACCTCTTCGCGCCGCTGCCCTCCGGCCTGAAGGGGCGCGTGGACGTCCTGCTGTCCAACGTCCCGTACGTACCCACCGTGGAGATCGAACTCCTTCCGGCGGAGGCCCGCGACCACGAGGCGAGGGTGGCTCTCGACGGTGGCGTGGACGGTCTCGAGGTGATGCGGCGCGTCGTCGCCGAGGCGGCCGACTGGCTGGCTCCGGGCGGCGTCCTGCTGTTCGAGACGAGCGAGCGGCAGGCCGACGAGGCCGTGGCGGCCGTCACCGGCGCCGGTCTGCACGCGCGCGTGGCCACCGACGACGAGCTGGACGCGACCGTGATCATCGCGAGCCGCTCCGACGCTCCCGCCCCCTGAGGCGTGCCCGCACCGGTCGGGAGGCGGCGGCGATCCGCCGCCCGACCGGTCGGCCCGACGGGCTCAGTGCGCTCAGAACTGCCGAGCGTACTGCTCCGCTTCCTCGTGCGCCCGGGCCAGCGACGCCTCAGCCAGCGGCACGAGCGCGGCCATGGCCGGGTTGCGGGGAGCCATGGTCAGCTCGGGGGTGACGAAGTCGACGTTCAGGCCGAGGGAGTTGCCGAGGACGGTCTTCAGGTAGGGCGTCACGTGGTCCATGCCCTCGCGGGGGCTGCCGGGGCCGTAACCGCCGCCGCGGCTCGCGACGACCACGGCGCGGCGGCCGCGCGTGGGCACCTGGTCGGGGGAGCCGAAGAGGACCCGGCCGACGACGAAGACCTGGTCGATCCAGGCCTTGAAGGCGGACGGGACCGAGTTGTTGTACATCGGGACGGTGAACAGATAGGCGCCGGCCCCGTGGAACTCCTCGATGAGGGTGTCCTGGAGGGCTACTGCGGCCGCCTGAGCCTCGGTGCGGTCCTCGGCCGCGGTGAAGCGACCGGTGACCGCGTCGGGGGTCAGATGCGGCAGAGGGTCCGTCGCGAGGTCGCGGTGGACCACGGCGAGTTCGGGGTTGTTCTTCTGCCACGTGGACAGGAAGGTGGCCGCGACGTCCCGGGAGACCGATCGCTGGGGGACGGCGGAGGAGTCGATGTGCAGCAGGTAAGTCATCTTCGCATTTCATTCGGAGGCAGGGAGGAAACAGTTCCATCGTCGCCCAGGCGAGGGAGGGCAGCCACCCCTTGAAGGCGACTGGGCATCCCCCATGTTGACGGTTTTGACTCGATAGGACTCCGCGGGGGCACCCGGCGGGAAAGCGGGAAGGACGTAACCCATGGAGAGCAACTCTTCTCATGCGCTGTCGATTTCGGGGGCGACCCGGCTCTATGCCGTGCTCGGTGACCCCGTCGCCCAGGTGCGGGCTCCGTCCCTCCTCAATCCGCTGTTCGCGGAACTTGGCCTCAATTCAGTGCTGTTTCCGGTCCACGTGCGGCCGGATTCCTTCGCCGAGGTCTTTCAGGGACTGCGGAACACGGACAATCTCGACGGGATACTCGTGACCATTCCGCACAAGGCGGCCGCCCTGCGCCTCGCGGACGAGGTCAGCCCGGCCGCCGCGGCCTCCGGCGCCGTCAACGCGCTGCGGCGCGAACCGGACGGTCGCTGGACCGGTGAGAACTTCGACGGCATCGGGTTCGTCACCGGACTGACGGAAGCCGGACACCGCCCCGAGGGGATGCGCGTCACGGTCGTCGGCGCCGGCGGCGCCGGGAGCGCGATCGCGGCGGCTCTGCTGTCGGCGGGCGCGGCGCGGGTGAACCTGTGCGACCCGGACACCGGCAGGCTGGAGGCGCTGCTCGCGCGGCTCGACGCGTACTGGCCGGGCCGCGCGGAGGGAAACCGTACAGCCGTGTTCACGGACGCGGACCTCGTGGTCAACGCGACCCCGCTCGGCATGCGCCCCGACGATCCGCTGCCCTTCGACCCGCAGGACCTCCCGCCGCGGTGCGTGGTGGCCGACGTGATCATGAAGCCGAGGGAGACGGCACTGCTGCGGGCCGCCGCTGCTCTGGGACACCCGGTCCTGTACGGAGCGCCCATGCTCGACCATCAACTCGTCCTCTACCGAACCTTCTTCCGCCTCGACGAGACCGACGAGACGGTCGAGGGCGTCGAGACCATCCAGACGATCCAGGCCCTCCAGGCCGTCCACACCGAGGAGGCAGGACAGTGACCGCCCGCCGCCCGCAGCTCCTCGCCATCAGCGACCTGCACGTCGCCCACGCGGAGAACCGACGGATCGTCGAAGGGCTCCGCCCGTCGTCGGACGGGGACTGGCTGATCGTGGCCGGTGACGTGGGGGAGTTGAGCGAGCAGATCACCTGGGCCCTGCGGACGCTCAGCGAGAGGTTCGCCCGGGTGATCTGGACGCCGGGCAACCACGAGTTGTGGACCCCGGAGCCGGACCCGGTCCAGTTGCGGGGCGTCGAGCGGTACGAGTACCTGGTCGACGTCTGCCGCGGTCTGGGCGTGCTCACCCCCGAGGATCCGTACGCGCTGTGGGAGGGGGACGGCGGCCCGGTCCGCGTCGCGCCCCTGTTCACGCTGTACGACTACACCTTCCGTACCCCCACGGCCGCGAACAAGGAGGAGTCGCTCGCGCAGGCCTACGAGGCGGGGGTGGTGTGCACCGACGAGTTCTTCCTGCACCCCGACCCGTACGCCGGCTGTGAGGACTGGTGCGAGGCGCGCTTCGCGTACACCGAGCGCCGCCTCGCCGCGTGCGACCCCGACGTCCCGCTCGTGCTCGTCAACCACTGGCCCCTGCTCCGCGAACCCACGAGGATCCTGCGCTACCAGGAGTTCGCCCAGTGGTGCGGGACGGAGCGCACGGCGGACTGGCACCGCCGCTTCAACACCGCCGTGGCCGTCTACGGACACCTCCACATCCCCCGGACCACCCGGCACGACGGCGTGCGCTTCGAGGAGGTGTCGGTCGGCTACCCTCGGGAGTGGAAGCGCCCGGGTCACCCCAGGATCGTGCCGCGCCCCGTCCTCGTACCGGGGAGCGCCCTGTGATCGAGCGGATCCTCCCGGCCGGCCTCGCGCTCTCCGAGGCCTTCGACGACCCGGCCGACGCCACCCTCTTCCCGGAGGAGGCTGCGGTCGTCCGGAACGCGGTGGACTCCAGGAGACGGGAGTTCACCACCGTCCGGATGTGCGCCCGCCGGGCCGTCGCCGACCTGGGACTCGCCCCCGTCCCCGTACTGCCCGGCGTGGGCGGCGCGCCACGCTGGCCGGAAACCGTCGTCGGGAGTCTCACCCACTGCAGCGGGTACCGGGCCGCGGTCCTGGGCAGAAGCACGGACTTCGCGATGATCGGCATCGACGCGGAACCCCACGCGCCCCTGCCCGAGGGGATCCTCGACGCGACCGCGCTGGCGACGGAACGACGTCACCTGCGGCTCCTCGCGGCGGCGGACCCGGGAGTCCACTGGGACCGGCTGCTGTTCTGCATGAAGGAGGCCGTCTTCAAGGCGTGGTACCCCTTCACCGGCCGAGCCCTCGACTTCGAGGACGCCGACATCACCATCGACCTTGACGAAAGCACCTTCAGCGCCCGGATCCTGGCCCCCCACACGCTGCCCGGCGGCGCCCGCCTGAATCGCCTGGACGGCCGCTGGCTGGCCGGCGACGGCCTCGCCCTGGCCGCCATCGCCGTCCCCACCACCCGCCTGACGGCTTGAGCGGTCGCGGTACCGCCCGTGACAGGGCTTCACGGCCCGTAGGAACAGCAACTCCCGCACCCCTGAAGGAGAAACGTGACATTGTGCGATGGGGTGTTGACTCCGGATCTTGCACACGTCTATGCGGCTCGGGCCAGGGTAGTTGATGTTGCGTGGAGGGTGTTCTCGTAGGCGATCGGGGATCGCTGTCCGGGACGGGAATGCCGGCGTCGGGTGTTGTAGCGCGACAGCCGGCAGAAGGCGTCGAGTCGGGCCTCGCGCTCGTTTGGCCAGCCCTTTCGCCCCTTCAGCGTCTCTCTTCTGAAGGTCGCGTTGAACGACTCGGCCGCGGCGTTGTCGGCGCTGGAGCCGACCGCGCTCATGCTCTGCCGCACCCCCGCTGACCTGCAGGCTTCGGCGAATGCCCGACTCGTGTACTGGATGAGTTCAACCGGTCGTTGCAACACCGGCTTGTTGAAGCGAGCGTAGTTGCTCCTCGAAGACCTCAGCGGGCGTCTTCCACCCGAGGATCTTTCGTGGCCGGTTGTGACTTCCACTGAGAGACAGTTCCGGGGTCACGGCCGATCGTGCGAGCGATCTCGCGTACTCCCTTGTCCTGGGCCTTGAGCAGCGCGATCTCCTCACGCTCGGCAAACGACAAGACCGGCCCGTGGGCTCGTCCAGGCTCAGCGGCGTCATCCCGCCAGTGTGTCGAAACCATCGGATCCCGACCGGTGCCGACACGCCGACCCCCTCGGCGGCCTGGACCGTTGTGACCCCCGACGCGATCAGGTGCCAGAACTCCCGCTGCACAGCGCGCGACGGCTCCGGCCGGCCGGGCGAGCGCATCGGCGCCCGCATCGCCCGATCCGCGGCCCACTGCCCTCGCGCCCCGGCCGGCGCCTGCGGCATCGGCTTCCCCTGTCCCATCCACGACCTCCGTGATCAAGGTGTTGCGACGACCGGTTGAATTCGCCCTACCGCATCGCCTGCAGACACTGCAACAGCGGCGGAGCCCGCTACAACGGTGTCCGGGAAGGCCGCGCCAAGGGCAGCCAGTTCCCGCTCGTAGGCGGAACCCGCGCCCGCACTTCAGTCGACGACCTGGACCGCGAACAGCCGCTGCTCCTGGACCCAGCCCACCACAGCGACCCCGACCTGCTCGGCTTCGACAGCGCCGGCTACGCCCGGCGCAGCAACACCCCCTACTCGCTGAAGGTGGGACCCAAGGCGCCATACAGCTCGGCAGCCGCCAGGGCCCTGGCCCTGCAGCGCGCCTGCGACCGGCCCGCCGCCGCGCCCACCACAGCCGCAACGACGCCCGGCACCACACCCACCATCGACCCGGCACGTTCCCGAGTCGACCTGCAGGACCTGCAGGAACATCTGGACCCGGACGACCTGAAGGGCCGGCAGCACCCTCACCGGCCGGCACGAGAAGAAGGCGCACCAGGCAGTCCTGAACCACGAGGGCCAGATCAACGTCCTGGGCCGCCCCTGGCGCACCCCGACCACCTCCGCCAGAGCCGCGACCGGCAGCAACAAGATCGACGGCTGGGATTTCTGGCGGCTGACCATCGCCGGCGTGGAGCAGACCCTCGCCGAGTTCCGTGCCACGCACTTCCCGCCCACCGCACCGGTGTGAGACACGGGTGCGGGCGGCGAGGACGATGGCGCGGCCCATCGTCACCACACGATCCTGACTGCCCCGGCGGCGGGGCGGGATCAGCCCAGCCGCGGACGGCATCCGCTGTCCCTGCCGAGAATCTCTTCCGTGCAGGTCAGGCCGCATGCTGGTACTCGTGGAGGGTGCCGCCGAGGCGGTCGCGTCGTCGTATGTCGAGGTGGGCGATGGCGTCCGGGTCGGTGATCGGCGGTGGCAGGGGGTGCAGCGGGCGGGCGTCTGCGATGCCTTGGTGGGGCCGGTGGGAGTTGTAGTGCTGTTCGAACTCGCGCAGGGCGTGGAGCAGGTGGCGCTGGTTCCAGACCAGGGTGCGGTCCAGCAGCTCGCGTCGGCAGGTTTGCATCCAGCGTTCCATGAGCGCGTTCATCCGAGGCATCCGGATCCCGCTGAGTACGACCTCGATCCCCGCATCCTCAAGGACGGTGTCGACAGGGCGGGGTACTTCCCGTCGCGGTCGCGGATCATGAACCGGGCCCGGCAGCCGGCATCCTCGAGATCCATGACGAGGATCCTGGCGGCCTGTGCCACCCAGGAGGCGGTCGGGTGCGCCGTCGCGCCCAGGATGCGGATGCGCCGGCCGGCGCGCCTGATCACCGCGAACATCCAGACCGGCGGGCTCGCGCTGCGGCACTGGGTGAGCGCTAACGCGAGAGGAGCGTGACCGCACCCCGTGCCGCCGGTGCCGAGTACCGCTCCCACGGCCCCCAGCCGTCCGGTGTGGCGCTCCGCGTCCACGGCGTGCACTGGCCTGAGAGCCTGCCCGGCGCAGGATGGCGACGATCCGGTCGACTCGCGCCTGTGACAGAGGAGGCGCACCCTCGGCCTTGGCGGCTCCCGCCTTCCGGAGGTCCTCGAGTACGACCGGAGGGGCCGGGTGGCGCGGCCATCGTGTTCGCGAGGCGCTCTGATTGTCGGCGTGCTCTACGCTCACGGTCGTGCGTGCCGAGTGTCGAACTGACCGTGGTACATCGCTGCTGTTCTTGGCTGTGTCGCCTGCTGCAGCTGATGAGCCCGACAGTTGCCTCCTTCCGACCAGGTCCATCTGCCACAGGGGTATCGGCGCCTCACGCTGCCGCCGGCGGTACGTGCGCGGATGCTGCTGTTCCTGGGCGCGGACCAGGCCATTGCGGGACAGCACCCGGTGGACCATGGCCTGCGACGGCGCCGGCTCCGGCCCGCGGCCGGACAGCTCGTGGGAGATCCGGCGTGCACCCCACCGGGGATGTCGGCGACGCAGCTCGCAGATCTCGACCTCAACCTCGGCGGACAGGCGCGTGGGACTGTTCCGCGGCTGGCGGGAGCGATCCAGCAGACCGGGCATGCCCTCCTGCTCGAACCGCCGCCGCCAGCTGTGCAGGGTCTGGCGCGAGGTGCCGTACCGGGCCGCGACCTCACCGATCGGAGACCCGCCGAACACTTCGCGGACAGCCCGGTAGCGGTACTCGGCCAACTGCTGTATATCCACGACTCCGACGGAAGCACCCCTGCCGCACCGGCAGTTGGGGGATGGCGGACGTTCAGCCGAACGTGTCAACCATGTCCAGAGCACAAACGGTCAAGCATCTCCTGAGACCTCACACCGACAGCCTCCTTCCTCAAGTACGAGCCGCTCTCGACTCGTCAGCCGAACGCGTCGGTTTCGCTCAGGCGCCTGCCCGCAGCAGCGCTGCCATGCCCACCCATGACCGACGAAGCCGGTGCCAAGCGCGGAAGCTCGGCTCGGACCCCGGGTCGATCACAACGTCGGATTTCAGGGGAGGTGGCGATCTCAAGTACCGCAACCGAAGCATGTGAACCGAGGTGCTTCACCACTGCGAGTTAGTGCCTATTTGCATCCCTCGGCACGCCTCTGACCAGGGGTTTTGTGTGGTTGGCCGAGAGTGAGGCCAAACGGCGGCGGTGAATAGGGTCAAGAACGGCAATCGAAGCATGTCTCAGTACGTGCTGCGCAGCCTGATCCGCAAGTAGGCGGCGGCGCGAAATGGTTGAGGGCCGCATCCCCGTCGCCGGGGGTGCGGCCCTCAACCTTGCTTGCCTTAGAACATCAGGCGGTACGTGTTCCAGCCGCCGCTGCCGATCTTCACGGCGGAGCTGAACGGGGCGGAGCCGTTGCCGGTGCCCTTGTACAGGTACAGGGCCCCGTTCTTGTTACGGGCGACAAGGTCCGTGATGCCGTCGATGTCGATGTCACCGACGGAGACGATGTTGTTGTACGTGTTCCAACCGCCACCGATACGGCTGCGGGAGGAGAAGGGCGCCTTGTAGTTGCCGGTGCCCTTGTACAGCCACAGGACACCCGACTTGTCCTTGGCGACGATGTCGGCCTTGCCGTCACCGGAGAGGTCGCCCTTGCCGGTGATGTGGGTGTAGGCGTTCCACCCGCCGCCGACCTTGTAGCGCTGGGTCAGCTTGCCGTTGCCGTAGCCGAGGTACAGGTACAGGTAGCCGGAACCGTCCCGGGCGAGCAGGTCGTCGGCGCCGGCACCGCCCAGGTTGGCGCCCGAGAAGAGCTGGTTGTAGATCTTCCAGCCGTTGCCGACGAAGGTGTGGTCCTCGGTCCCCCAGGGGGCCCAGTAGAGCTGGCCTCCGGTGGTGACGTGCCATATGCCGTCCGAGTAGCCGTCGGCGTCCTGGTCGACCTGCGTCATGGCGCGGGCGGACTGCCAGCCGTACCCGGAGTCCAGGCGGGAGTCCAGCCCACCCTCCGCGTCGGGGTAGTAGCTCCACAGGTCACCGTTGCCGTCCACGCCGAACACCGGGTTGATCTGGGCGTCGCCGGGCAGGGCGCCGGCGCCGTACTTCGAGCCGCCCGAGGGCTTCAGGTCGGCGTGCGGCCGGGATGCGGCCGCCGGTCCGTCGGCGGCGACGGCGGCACTCGTACCGGTCGCCACCAGGGCGGCGGTGAGTGCCGCAGCCGTGGCACGCGCCAGGGCGCGACGCGTGTTCAGGCCAGAGCTTTTGGCCACGTGTGTCCTCCAGTTGACGATGCCATGAGGCATCCGGAACGGATCGCGGGCCGGTCGAGGCCCAGCAAGATCCGGGATACTCCGTGATCCTTACACATGACGTTCACACGTCAACCAGATTTACGGCAGGGGACGAGAGCGGTACAGAACAGGTATGGAAGAGCAACGTGGGGCGTACAACCTTTTGCGGGGTACGCCGGTCACCCGGCGTACCCCGCGGCGTCATCCCACGCTCACCTTCGGGTTCAGGACAGCAGCTCCACCTCCGCCAGCGTGGCCTCGCCGTCCAGGACCAGCCGGTACTTCGCGTATGTGCCCGGCGACTTCACCGAGAACGCCCGGGTCTGCCGGTCCCAGGCGAAGGACTCCCCGGAGCGCTGGTCCAGCGTCCGCCAGGTCGTGCCGTCGGCCGAGCCCTGGAGCTTCCAGCCGGCCGGTGCCTTCGAGTGGTCCGCCGGCGAAGTCAGCGTGTACTGGGCCGCCTTCACGCCCTTGCCGGAGACCGGCAGGTCCACCGACGTCACGTTCGCGTCCGTCGCCGAGGTGTTGTCGAACAGGGCGCCGTCACCCGCGACGGCGTCCGCGCGCGGGGTCGGCACCTCGTCGTCCTGGGTGACCGACGGCGGGGCCGCGTTCTTGCCGGTGCCCCACGAGGACGGCTTCGCGCCCATGTCGAACTCCAGGACACCGCCCTTCGCGATCAGCGAGTGGGGGAGCGAAGTGGACGTCCAGCGCTTGCCGTTGACCTTCAGCCCCTGCACGTAGATGTTCTTGGTGCTGTTCTTCGGCGCCTTGACGACCAGCTTGCGGCCGTTCTCCAGGTGGACCGTCGCCTTGGTGAACAGCGGGCTGCCGACGGCGTACTCGCCACTGCCCATCACCAGCGGGTAGAAGCCGAGCGAGGAGAAGAGGAACCAGGCCGACTGCTCGCCGTTGTCCTCGTCACCGTGGTAGCCCTGGCCGATGTCGCTGCCGGTGTACAGACGCTGGAGCACCTCGCGGACGTTCTTCTGCGTCTTGTACGGCTGCCCGGCCGCGTCGTACATGTACAGGGCGTGGTGGGCGACCTGGTTGGAGTGCCCGTACATGCCCATGCGGACGTCCCGCGCCTCGGTCATCTCGTGGATGACACCGCCGTAGGAGCCCTTGAACTCCGGGGAGGCCGTCTCGGGGGTGGCGAGGTACTCGTCGAGCTTGTCGCCGAGGCCGCTGCGGCCGCCGTAGAGGTTGGCGAGGCCGCGGCTGTCCTGCGGGGCGGTGAACGCGTAGCCCCAGCCGTTGGTCTCCGTGTAGTCGTATCCCCACACGCGCGGGTCGTACTTCTCGGAGTCCACCCGCCAGTCGCCCTTGGCGTCCTTGCCCTGGAAGAAGCCGGCCTTGCTGTCGAAGAGGTTGACGTAGTCCTGCGCGCGGTTGAGGAAGTACGCCGACTCCTCCTTGTACCGCTTCTCGCCGGTCTCCTTGTAGAGCTTCTCGCCCATCTTGGCGATGCCGTAGTCGTTGAGGTAGCCCTCCAGCGCCCACGACAGGCCCTCGTGCGTCTCGGTGCTGGTGTAGCCGAGGAACGGCGAGGTCTCCATGCCCTTGCGGCCCACGCCCGAGGACGGGGGCACGACGGTGGCGTTCTTCACGGCCGCGTCGTACGCCGCCTTCGCGTCGAAGTCGACGCCCTTGACGTAGGCGTCCGCGAAGGCCACGTCGGAGGAGGTGCCGGTCATCAGGTCCGCGTAGCCGGGGGAGGACCAACGGGAGGTCCAGCCGCCGTCCTTGTAGTGCTGCACGAAGCCGTCGACCAGCTCACCGGCCTTGGACGGGGTCAGGAAGGAGTACGCGGGCCAGGTGGTCCGGTACGTGTCCCAGAAGCCGTTGTTGACGTAGACCTTGCCGTCCACGATCTTGGCGCCGGTCTCGGTCGGGGTGTCCTCCTTGACCGCCTTCGAGAACGGGGAGGCGTACTTGTACGTGCCGTCGACCTTCTCGTGGCCGGCGTTCGGGTACAGGTACAGCCGGTAGAGGCTGGAGTACAGCGTGGTCAGCTGGTCCTGCGTGGCGCCCTCGACCTCGACCTTGCCGAGGACCTTGTCCCACTGCTTCTGGGCGTCGCGCTTGACCTTGTCGAAGGAGGCGCGCTTCGGGATCTCCTGGCGCAGGTTGTCCTTCGCCTGGTCGACGCCGATCAGCGAGGTCGCGATGCGCAGCGTCACCGCGCGGTCCCGGCCGGCGTCGAAGCGCAGGTGCCCCTTCACGCCGCCGGTGTCGCCGCCGGTGACCTTGCTGTCGAACTCGCCGTAGACGAACAGCCGGGTGGCGCCCGTGGACAGCCCGGACTTGACGTCGGAGTAGCCGGTGAAGGTGCCGGTCTCCTTGTCGAGGGTCAGCCCGGCCTGGTCGGTGACGTTGTCGAAGATCACGCTCGCGTCGTCACCCGGGTAGGTGAAGCGCATCATCGCCGCGTGGTCGGTCGGCGCCATCTCGGCCTTGAGACCGTTCTCGAACCGCACCCCGTAGTAGTACGGCCGGGCGGTCTCGTTCTCGTGCCGGAAGGCAAGCTCGCGGGCGTCACGGCCGGTGTCCGGGGTGCCGGACGCGGCCGAGGGCATCACCTGGAAGGTCTGCCGGTCGCCCATCCACGGGCTCGGCTCGTGGCTCGCGCCGAACGCCTGGAGGGTGGGCAGGTTGTCCGCGTTGTTGCCGCGCGCGTACTCGTACAGCCAGCTCAGCGATCCGGCGTTGGTCACCGGCGTCCAGAAGTTGAAGCCGTGCGGTACGGCGGTCGCCGGGAAGTTGTTGCCGCGCGAGAAGCTGCCGCTGGAGTTGGTGCCGCGGGTGGTGAGCGCGTAGTCGGAGAGGTGGGCCTTCGGGCGCTCGTACGCGGCCCGCTCGATCTTCAGATCGTCCAGCCAGCCGCGGAACTTCGCCGGGCCCTTGGGGGAGTCGTACGCCACCAGGATCCGGTCGACGGTCTTGCCGGCCGCCACCGAGCCGATGCCCGACTCGACGCTGTTCCACTGGTTGACGTAGAGGATCTTGGCGTCGCCCTGACCGCGCGGCGTCAGCGGGAACCCGTGCTGGTCGGTGGCCTTGAGGTCGCTCAGGTAGGTGCCGTCGGTGAAGACGAGGTCGACGGAGACGTTCGTGGCGTCGTAGTCGAGGTCGCCGTCGGCCATCGACGGGAAGATCTTGTACGACAGCTCGCTGCGGCGGTCGACCCTGACATTGACGTCGAAGACCTTGTTGTACGAGTACGCCCGGCCGTCCGCGGTGTGCCGGCCCGCGTAGCGCAGGGCGTGCTTGCCGGTGAAGCCGGCGCCCGACTTCGCGGTCGGCGAGCCGGTCGGGCCGCGGTCGACGAGGGAGAGCATGTCCTCGGGGACCGGGGTGTCGGTGGCGCCGGTGGACAGCTGGAAGCCGGCGAGCTGGAGGGCGTCGCCCGCGCCGTTGTTCTTGGTGATCTCCAGCCGGAAGTGCTGGTACTCGGCGGCCTCGGCGAGGTCGTACGTCTTCGTCCGGAAGCGCTCGCCGAAGGATTCACCGGAGCGGGTGTCCAGCGTCTGCCAGGTCTCGCCGTCCGCCGAGCCCTTCAGCGTCCAGTCCACCGGGTCGCGTTCGGCGTGGTCGTTGGCCGAGGTGAGGGCGTACTTGGCGATCTTCGTCGACTTGTCCAGGTCGAACTCGACCCAGCCCGTCTTCTCGAAGGTCAGCCACTTGGTGCCCGGCTCGCCGTCGACGAGGTTCTCCTTGACCTCCCCGCCGTTCGTGTTCTCGGCGCTGGCCCGCACGCCGGTGACGTGGTCGGTGACGTTGCCCGGTATGCCGGTGGTGTACCCGCCGTCCACACCCGAGGACCGCTTGCCGCCGTCCGCGCCGGTGTCCACGGTGCTGAGCCAGTCCGGAGCCGGGTCGTCCGCCTCGAACGAGGACGCGAACTCCCGGTCGGTGCCGGCCGGAGCCTGCGGCAGCGCGACCGCCGCCCCCTGTGAACCCACCGCCAAAGCGAAGGCGGTCGTCAGCACGACCGCCGGACCCCATCTGTGCCGAACTCTGTATTCCATGTCCTGGCCACCCTCCCTGCGCGTGGGACAACGTTGTCAAATCAGCTGCGCAAGGACCAGTAGGGGTCAAGTGACATGTGATGTCAAGGGTGTTGGATGTGGCGTTCGGGGCTTATGCCAGGGATTCTTATGGCATGGCGTGCACAGGCCACTCATATTTCCGGGAGGTCTCAACTCGGAAAAGACGTACCGCCAACCTTGCTTTCGATCTTGATCCGCTGGCGGGAAGTGGACTATACCTGTCGCCCACCGGGGCGTTTTCCTGCACGGCCCAGCGTGACCCGATCGCGGTGCCGGGGAGGATCCGGTTCACCGCCTGAGTCCTGGAGAAGGCGAGGACTTGAGCATGGGATCCACTTCCGCCGAGAACAACGGTACGGGCGTCGGCCGCCGCGATCTGATCAAGCGGTCCGCCGCGCTCGGCCTGATCTCCGTACCGACCATGAGCTTCCTGTCCGCCTGCGCGAGCGGCGGCGGGGACGACCAGGAGAAGGCCGAGGCGGGCGAGAAGTCCGCCAAGAACCCTCTCGCGGTCAACGACAGCGCCCAGATGGAATTCGTCCTCTTCGACGGCGGCTTCGGCAAGGAGTACGCCGAGGACGCCGTGAAGCTGTACGAGAAGGCCTTTCCGAAGGCCAAGGTGAAGTTCTCCGCCACCCAGAAGATCCAGTCGACCCTCCAGCCGCGCTTCAACGGCGGCAACCCGCCCGACCTCGTCGACAACTCCGGCGCCGAGCAGATGGACATGGGCGTCCTGGTCGGCAAGAAGCAGCTCGCCGACCTCACCCCGCTCCTCGACGCCCCGTCCTACGACGACCCGAACAAGAAGGTCCGCGACACGCTGCGCCCCGGCATCGTGGAAATGGGCCAGTTCGACGGCGACCCGGTCTGGATCATGTACTACGCGTACACGGTCTACGGGAACTGGTACTCGCAGAAGGCGCTCGACTCGCTGGACGCGGAATACCCGAAGACCTGGGACGAGATGCTCGCGGTCTGTGCGAAGGCCAAGAAGAAGGGCATGGCGGGCTGGACGTACGCGGGCAAGTACCCGTACTACATCCCGTTCTCGATGTCCCCGATGATCGCCAAGGTCGGCGGTGTCGAGGTGCTGAACGCCATCGACAACCTGGAGCCGAACGCCTGGAAGCACCCGGCCGTCAAGACGGTCTTCGAGGCCTGGTACGAGCTGTACAAGAAGGGCTACATCCTCAAGGGCACCCCGGGCCTGGACCACATCCAGTCCCAGACCGCCTGGGCCAAGGGCAACGCCCTGTTCATCCCCAACGGCTCCTGGGTGGAGAACGAGTCGGCCAAGGTCATCCCCGCCGACTTCGGGCTCACCGTCTCCGCCCCGCCCGGCATCGACGGCTCCGACAAGATGCCCTTCGGCACCATGTGGGCCTCCGGCGGCGAGCCGTTCATCGTCCCGGCCAAGGCGGCCAACGGCGCCGGCGGCATGGAGCAGCTGCGCATCATGCTCAGCGAGGCGTCCTCGAAGAACTTCACCAGCAAGGTGAAGTCGCTCAGCGCCTACAACGGCGGCACCGACGGCATCGAGCTGACCCCGGGCCTCAAGTCCGGCGTCGCCGCGCTGGAGCTGGCCGCCGACAACGTGGTGAACCCGCGCATGCAGGACTGGTACGTGCAGCTCCAGAAGGAGAAGATCGGCGTCTCGTGCCTGGGCGAGATGATGGCGGGCCGGATGACTCCGGCCGAGACCATCAAGAAGATCCAGGGCTACGCCGACGACGCCGCCAAGGACTCGTCGATCAAGCACTACAAGCACCAGTGAGGAAGCGTCACCAGGGCCCGTCCGGCGCCGGCGCGCCCGACGGGCCCTGGCGGCGCCACCCGCGCTCAGATCGGGGTCGGTAGCAATGCAGCACGGCAAGTACCGGTTCATCGTGGGGTTCCTGGCGGTACCCCTGGGGCTGTACGCGCTCTTCGTCGTCTGGCCGTTCATCCAGTCCATCTACTACTCGTTCACGGACTGGACCGGACTGAGCCCCGAGTTCAAGATGGTCGGCTTCGACAACTACGAACGGATGCTCGACGACGACATCTTCTGGAAGTCGTTGCAGCACAGCGTCATGTTCGCCCTGCTGGTGCCGCTGGTGACGCTCGGCCTGGCGCTCTTCTTCGCCTTCATGATCAATGTGGGCGGGCGGAAGCGGAAGGGCGGCCCGGTGATCACCGGCGTCCGCGGCTCCGGCTTCTACAAGATCGTCTACTTCTTCCCGCAGGTGCTGTCCATCGCGATCGTCGCGCTGCTGTTCGCCTTCGCGTACAACCCGGACAGCGGCGCGATCAACTCGCTGCTGCGCGGGATCGGCCTGGACTCGATCCAGCCGCTGTGGCTCGGCGACCCCAACTTCGCGCTGTGGTGCGTGATGGCGGTGCTCGTCTGGTCCACCGTCGGCTTCTTCGTGGTCCTCTTCTCCGCCGGCATGGCCTCCATCCCGGCGGAGCTGTACGAGGCCGCGCTGCTGGACGGGGCGAACCGCTTCACGACCTTCTTCAAGGTCACTCTGCCGCTGCTGTGGGACACCGTGCAGTCCGGCTGGGTCTACATGGGCATCCTCGCGCTCGGTGCCGAGTCGTTCGCGGTCGTGCAGATCATGACGACCGGGCCCGGCGGACCCGACTACTCGACCACCGTGATGGTCCTGTACGTGTACCAGAAGGCGTTCCGGGACGGTCAGGCCGCCTACGCCACCACCATCGGCGTCGCCCTGCTCCTGATCACGCTGGCCTTCGCGGCCGTCGTGATGAAGCTGGGCCGGCGCGAGCGGCTGGAGTACTGAGCAATGAAGACGACCGAGACCCCCGCCCCCGTACCGGCCGAGTCCGGCGCGCCCGTCCTGAAGACCGAGGCCGCGCCCGGCGGACTCCGCAAGGGGAAGAAGAAGGGCACCACCCTCAACGTCTTCTCCCACGGCGTCCTCGTCATCTGGGCGATCATGGTCGGCATGCCGCTGGTGTGGGCGGTGATGACCTCCTTCAAGGACGACGCCTCCATCTTCGGTTCGCCCTGGTCGCTGCCCGACAAGCTGAACTTCGACAACTGGTCGCGGGCCTGGTCCCAGGCGCACATGAGCGAGTACTTCCTCAACACCGTCCTGGTGGTGGGCGGTTCGCTGGTCGGCACCCTGGTGCTGGGTTCCATGGCGGCCTATGTGCTGGCCCGGTTCGACTTCCCGGGCAACCGGTTCATCTATTACTTGTTCATCGGCGGCATGAGTTTCCCGATCATGCTCGCGCTGGTCCCGTTGTTCTACGTCGTGGACAACATGGGGCTGCTGAACACCATCCACGGGCTGATCCTGGTCTACATCGCGTACTCGCTGCCCTTCACGGTGTTCTTCCTGACCGCGTTCTTCCGGACCCTGCCCAGTTCGGTGGCGGAGGCGGCGTTCGTGGACGGGGCCTCGCACACCCGGACGTTCTTCCAGGTCATGCTGCCGATGGCCAAGCCCGGCCTGATCAGTGTGGGGATCTTCAACTTCCTGGGGCAGTGGAACCAGTACATGCTGCCGACCGTGCTGAACACGGACCCGGACAAGCACGTCCTCACCCAGGGCCTGGTGCAGCTGGCGGTCAGCCAGGGCTACAAGGGCGACTGGTCGGGCCTCTTCGCGGGCCTGGTGATGGCCATGCTGCCGGTGCTGGCGGCGTACATCATCTTCCAGCGCCAGGTGGTCCAGGGACTCACCGCGGGCGCCCTGAAGTAACGCCCCGGCGCCCCCCGGCGTTCTCGCGCGTGCCGCTCCCGAGGCCGGGGGCGGCACGCGCGTGTGTGCGGTCACGCCCCCGTGGGGACCCTGATGCGGTTCAACCTCTTGACGGGAGGCGACCCGAACGGCTCAGCTTAGAGTTCACTAGTTGGACATGGACGGGGCCTCATCGAAGCGGCCCCGCGCGCAGGAGGTCGTCGTGGAGACTCCGGGGTCGCAGTCGTCGCTGCACCGAGCCAACCTGGAACGGGTCGTACGAGCGGTACGGCTCGCCGGTTCGCTCACGCAGGCGGAGATCGCGAGGACGACGGGCCTGTCCGCGGCCACCGTCTCGAACATCGTCCGGGAGCTGAAGGAGGGCGGGACCGTCGAGGTCACGCCCACGTCGGCGGGCGGCCGGCGGGCCCGCAGCGTCTCGCTGAGCGGGGACGCCGGCATTGTCATCGGCGTGGACTTCGGGCACACCCACCTGCGCGTCGCGATCGGGAACCTCGCCCACCAGGTCCTCGCCGAGGAGTCCGAGCCGCTGGACGTGGACGCCTCCTCGGACCAGGGCTTCGACCGGGCTGAACAGCTGGTCAGCCGGCTCATCGCGGCCACCGGCATCGACCGCGCCAAGATCGCCGGAGTGGGCCTCGGCGTGCCCGGCCCGATCGACGTGGAGTCCGGGACGCTGGGTTCGACCGCCATCCTGCCCGGCTGGGGCGGCACCCGGCCCGCCGAGGAGCTGCGGGGGCGGCTCGGCGTGCCGGTGCACGTGGACAACGACGCCAACCTCGGCGCCCTGGGGGAGCTGGTCTGGGGGAGCGGCCGGGGCGTGCGTGACCTGGCGTACATCAAGGTCGCCAGCGGTGTCGGCGCGGGTCTGGTGATCAACGGCAAGATCTATCGGGGACCGGGCGGCACGGCGGGAGAAATCGGTCATATCACCCTCGATGAGGCCGGGCCCGTCTGTCGTTGCGGAAACCGGGGTTGCCTGGAGACCTTCGCGGCAGCACGCTATGTGCTTCCGCTCCTCCAGCCCAGCCACGGCACCGATCTGACGATGGAGGGTGTCGTACGGCTGGCGCGGGACGGTGACCCGGGCTGCCGTCGGGTGATCGCCGACGTCGGCCGCCACGTCGGCAGTGGAGTCGCCAACCTCTGCAACCTGCTCAATCCGAGCCGGGTCGTCCTCGGCGGCGATCTCGCCGAGGCCGGTGAGCTGGTGCTCGGGCCGATAAGAGAATCCGTCGGGCGGTACGCCATCCCCAGCGCGGCGCGTCGACTCTCGGTGCTTCCCGGGGCACTTGGGGGCCGTGCGGAGGTGCTCGGGGCGCTCGCCCTCGCCCTCAGCGAAATGGGCGATTCCACCCTTTTGGACGGAAGTGCGACCGGTGCTCTGCCGGCTGCCACGCCTGCCTTCACTTAGAGCACGGATGGCACCGTTGTCATCTCGTTAAGGATTTACTTCTTGACGTCGCACCTGCGGCCGAGTTGACTTCCAGCCACCTCGGCCGCAACGACGCGGCCTCGTCAGGGAGGTTTGTGAAGTGAACACGCGTATGCGTCGTGCCGCCTTTGCCGTCGCCGCCGGCGCCATGGCCGTCTCGCTCGCTGCCTGTGGCAGTGCCGCGGAGTCCGACAACAACGACTCGTCCGACTCGGCCGCGAAGAAGGGCGACGACATCAAGGTCGGTCTGCTCCTTCCGGAGAACCAGACCGCGCGCTACGAGAAGTTCGACAAGCCCTTGATCGAGAAGAAGGTCAAGGAGCTGACGAACAACAAGGGCGAGGTCGTCTACGCCAACGCCAAGCAGGACGCCAGCCTGCAGAACCAGCAGGTCGACACGATGGTGACCAACAAGGTCGACGTGCTGATCGTGGACGCGGTGGACTTCAAGGCCATCGCCGGCTCGGTGAAGAAGGCCAAGGACGCCGGCATCAAGGTCGTCGCCTACGACCGCCTGGCCGAGGGCCCGATCGACGCCTACACCTCGTTCGACAACGTCACCGTCGGCAAGACGCAGGGCGAGGCGCTGCTGAAGGCGCTGGGCGACAAGGCCAAGGACAGCCAGATCGTCATGATGAACGGCTCGTCCACCGACCCGAACGCCGCCCAGTTCAAGGAGGGCGCCCACTCCGTCCTCGACGGCAAGGTGAAGATCGGCCGCGAGTACGACACCGTGGAGTGGAAGCCGGCCAACGCCAACGCCAACATGCAGGCGGCCATCTCCGCCCTCGGCAAGGACAAGGTCGCCGGCGTCTACTCCGCCAACGACGGCATGGCGGGCGGCATCATCACCGCCCTCAAGCGCGCCGGCATCGCGAACATCCCGGTCACCGGCCAGGACGCCGAACTCGCGGGCGTGCAGCGCATCATCACCGGCGAGCAGTACATGAGCGTCTACAAGTCCTACCCGCAGGAGGCCGCCGTCGCGGCCGAGATGGCCGTCAAGCTGGCCAAGGGCGAGTCGCTCGACTCCGTCGCCAAGGACAAGGTCGACAGCGGCACCACGAAGGGTGTCCCCGCCGTCCTCGTCCCGGTGGTCTCCCTGACCAAGGACAACATCAAGGAAACCGTCATCAAGGAAGGTTTCTACACGCTCGACGAGATCTGCACCGACAAGTACAAGGCCGCCTGCGACAAGATCGGTCTGAAGTAAGCGACCCCGCCTCCCGCGCCCGCTGAGCGCGCGGGAGCGGCCGCCCCAGCTCCTTCGGCGCCCCGCACTCATCAGCCCCGCAGGCTACGCGGGGCGCCGGACGGACACCCTCCCCCGAAAACTTTCTGTACAACCTCCCGCCGGGTCAGGCGGCGAAGGAGATGGTTCACGTGTCCGCTACGCCCGTGCTGGCGTTGCGCGGGGTCTCCAAGCGATTCGGTGCCGTCCAGGCGCTCACCGACGTAGAGCTTGAGGTCCACGCCGGTGAGGTGGTCGCCCTGGTGGGCGACAACGGCGCCGGAAAGTCCACGCTGGTCAAGACGATCGCCGGCGTGCACCCCATCGATGAGGGCGCCATCGAGTGGGACGGCAGGTCCGTCTCGATCAACAGGCCGCACGACGCCCAGAACCTCGGCATCGCGACGGTCTACCAGGACCTCGCGCTGTGCGACAACATCGACGTCGTCGGCAACCTCTACCTGGGCCGGGAGCTGCGCAAGCGCGGCGTCCTGGACGAGGTGGAGATGGAGCGCCGCTCCCGCGAGCTCCTTGACACGCTGTCCATCCGCATCCCCAGCGTCCGCATCCCGATCGCCTCGCTCTCCGGCGGTCAGCGCCAGGTCGTGGCGATCGCCCGCTCCATGCTCGGCGAGCCGAAGCTGGTCATCCTGGACGAGCCCACCGCCGCCCTCGGCGTCGAGCAGACCGCCCAGGTCCTCGACCTCGTCGAGCGGCTGCGCGAGCGCGGCCACGCGGTCATCCTCATCAGCCACAACATGGCCGACGTCAAGGCGGTCGCCGACAAGGTCGCCGTCCTGCGCCTCGGGCGCAACAACGGCATCTTCGAGGTCAAGTCGACCTCCCAGGAAGAGATCATCTCCGCCATCACGGGCGCCACGGAGAACGCCGTGACCCGTCGTGCGGCGCGCACCAATGGGGAGATCAAGAAGTGAGCATCGACAAGACCTCCACGGCCGCCGGGGAGCACTCGGTGGAGAACCCCGACGCGGCCTCCGCCGCGGTCGCCGCGGTCGACCCGCGGCTGCTGGTGCGCGAGCAGGGCTTCGCCGGCTACCTCGGCGAGTTCAAGCGGAAGATGAAGGCCGGTGACCTCGGGTCCATCCCGGTCGTCGTGGGTCTGCTGATCATCTGGGCCATCTTCACCAGCCTGAACTCCAACTTCCTCACCGCCGGCAACTTCTCCGACATGTCGGTCGCCATGGTCGGCACCGGCATGATCGCCGTCGGTATCGTCTTCGTCCTGCTGCTCGGCGAGATCGACCTGTCGGTCGGCTCGGTCAGCGGTGTCGCGGGCGCCGCCTTCGCGGTGCTGAGCGTCACGCACGGGATGAACGAGATACTCGCCCTGGTGCTGGCGATCCTCACCGGCACCGCGGCCGGTGCCATCCACGGCTTCGTCTTCGCCCGCATCGGTGTCCCGGCCTTCGCCGTCACGCTGGCCGGCCTGCTGTTCTGGCAGGGCTTCATGCTGCAGATCCTCGGCAGCAACGGCACGATCAACCTCGACTCCGAGGGCGTGGTCGTCAAGCTGACCAGCTACTACTTCAGCGACGTGGCCGCCGCCTACGGCCTGGCGATCGTCGTCACCGCGGGGTACTTCCTCAGCGCGTTCTTCGACAACCGCCGCCGCGAGGCCGCCGGGGTGCCGTCCCGGCCGCTGAACGAGATCATCGTGCGCACGGTGCTGCTCGCCGTGCTGGCCTTCGCCGTGGCGATCGTCTTCAACCAGTACAAGGGCCTGCCGCTGGCCGTGGTGATCTTCCTGGCCTTCCTGCTGCTCACGGACTTCGTCCTGCGCCGTACCGCCTACGGCCGGAAGATCTTCGCCCTCGGCGGCAGCGTCGAGGCGTCCCGCCGGGCCGGTATCAACGTCGAGCTGGTGCGGATCTCGGTCTTCGCGATCGCGGGCACCTTCGCCGCGATCGGCGGCCTCTTCGTGGCCTCGAAGATCGCCTCCGCCAACCAGGGCGCGGGCACCGGTGAGTTCCTGATGAACGTCATCGCCGCGGCCGTCATCGGCGGCACGTCCCTCTTCGGCGGCCGCGGCCGCACCTGGGACGCGCTGCTCGGTGTGATGGTCATCGTCTCGATCCAGTACGGCCTCGCCCTGGAGGGCATCGCCTCGCCGGTCCAGTACATGATCACCGGTGGCGTCCTGCTGGCGACCGTCGTCATCGACGCGATCACCCGCAAGACCCAGAAGACCGCCGGTCGCGCCTAGGGGGTGTCGTTTGGATCAGGCCGGCCGCGGGCTACGGCGCCTTGTGGCCGACCCGAGAGGGGTCTGGTGCGTGCAGCTGCAAGGCGGAGGAGGGCGACAGGGCGGAGCCCTGGCAACCCT
>NZ_JBHXNW010000079.1:5007-41939 GCF_042717365.1 Streptomyces sp. NPDC058534 | reverse complement strand
ACCAGAATCAGCAGAAAACGCATTCAATCGGAGGAAACCTGGCCCGAAACCCTGCCGATCAACCACACATCTGATAATTAGCGATACTCGGCCTGCTTAAGCGAAAGCCCCAACAGTTGAAGACCCTCGCGGCGGGCAGGCGCCCTCAGGCCCCGCCGGACTGCTCCGGGTCCCACGTCCCCGTCGCCGCGCCCTCGCGGACGAAGTCCCCGAAGTCCCTCGGCGCGCGGCCCAGCACCTCCTCGACGCCGTCCGACAGATGGGCGTTGCGGCCGTCGAGCAGCGAGCCGAACAGCTCCACGAGGAACGCGGCCTCCTCCTCCGGCACGCCGAAGGCGGCCAGGTTCTCGCCGTACTCCCGCGCCGAGACCGCCCGGTACGTCAGCGCGCGGCCCGTCTCCTTCCCGATCTCCGCGACCGCCTCCCCGAAGGTCAGCAGCCGGGGCCCCGAGACCTCCAGTATCCGCCCGGCGTACCGGTCACCGGAGGTCAGCGCCGCCACCACCACGTCCGCGACGTCCCGCAGGTCCACGAACGGCTCCGAGACCCCGCCGGCCGGGAAGACCAGTTCCCCGCGCTCGCGCAGCTCCGAGACCAGCGGGCCCTCGCTGAAGTTCTGCGCGAACCAGGCGGACCGCACGACCGTCCAGTGCGCCCCCGCCTCCGCCAGCGCCTCCTCGGCGGGCCGCGCCCGCTCCTCGCCCCGCGCCGACAGCAGCACCAGCCGCCGTACGCCGAGCCCGGCCGCCTCCCGGGCGAACGCGCCGACAGTGTCGGCGGCGTCGGGGGCGCCGACGTCGGCGGGATGGACCAGATAGGCCGCGTCGGCGCCGCGCAGGACGTCCGCCCAGGTCGACCGGTCCCACCAGTCGAAGCCGGTCGCCCGGGACGCCGCCCGCACGGCATGCTCGGCCGCCCGCGCCGCCTCGGCCACCCGCCGTCCAGTACGCCCGGAGGCCCCCGTCACGACGATCGTCATCTTCTCTCGCCTGCTCGTCTGTGTCATGACCTCAGTCAACTGCCGGGTGCCGCACCTTCCCATCGTCGAACGGCTCGCCCGCATGCGTGTGCGTCTACGCTGTCCGGTCATGGACGCACTCGCCGGTCTGCTGGAGGGGCCCCGGGCTCGTGGGGCGTTCATGATCCGGGCCTGTTTCGATCCGCCGTGGGCCGTGCGGGTCGAGGACCGGGCGCCGCTGACGGTGATGCTCGTGGTCCGCGGGGACGCCTGGGTCGTGCCGGACGCGGGGGAGCGGGTGCGGCTGCGGGCCGGTGATCTCGCCGTCGCCCGCGGGCCCGAGCCGTACACCTGCGCCGACGACCCGGCCACCGCCCCGCAGGCGGTGATCCTGCCGGGCGGCGCGTGCAGTTACCCGGACGGGCGGCCCCTCAACGGCTCGATGGACCTCGGCGTACGCGCCTGGGGCGACCGGCCCGACGGCGCGGCGGTGCTGCTGATCGGCAGCTACCTGGTGCGGGGCGAGATCGGTGGGCGGCTCCTCGACGCCCTGCCCCCGCTGCTGTCCCTCACCTCCGACGCGTGGGACAACCCGCTCACTCCCCTGCTCATGACGGAGGTCGCGCGCGACGAACCGGGCCAGGAGGTGGTCCTGGACCGCCTCCTCGACCTGCTGGTCATCGCCGCGCTGCGGGCCTGGTTCGCCGGTCCGTCCGGCGAGGCGCCCGCCTGGTACCGGGCCCTGGGCGACCCGGTCGTCGGACCCGCGCTGCGGCTGCTCCAGGACGACCCCGCGCACCCGTGGACGGTGGCGTCCCTCGCTGCGAAGTCCGGGGTGTCCCGCGCCGCACTGGCCCGGCGCTTCACCGACCTGGTGGGCGAACCCCCGATGGCGTACCTCACCGGCTGGCGCCTCGCCCTCGCCGCCGACCGGCTGCGGGACAGCGAGGACACCCTCGGCGCGATCGCCCGCCAGGTCGGCTACGGCAGTGCGTTCGCCCTGTCCACCGCCTTCAAGCGGGTGTACGGCGTCAGTCCGCAGGAGTACCGGGCACCGGCGTAACCTGGCACGCGTGTACGCGGAACGGGCCTCCCGGCTGACCGGCGCGGTGGTGTGGACCAATACCCCGGCCGGGCCGGAACCGGGACGGGTCCTGCCCGACGGCTGCATGGACCTGCTCTGGCACGACGGCCGCCTCCTGGTCGCCGGACCCGACACCCGGGCCCACGTCACCGAGGGCAGCCCGGCCCCCTGGGTGGGCGTCCGCTTCCCTCCCGGCACCGCGCCCGCGCTCCTCGGCGTCTCCGCCGGCGAGCTGCGCGACCGGCGCGTCGACCTCACCGACCTCTGGCCGGCCGCCCGCGCCCGGCAGCTCGCCGCGCGGGTGAACGCGGCCGCCGATCCGGCGAGCGGCCTGGAGGAGGCCGCGCTGTCCCGGGCGGCCGAAACACCGCCTCCCGACCCGCTGCTGCGCCGGATCGTCGCCGCCCTCGACGCGGGCCGCCCGGTCGCCGCCACCGCCGACGCACTCGGCATCGGCGCCCGCCTGCTGCACCGGCGCTCCCTGGCCGCCTTCGGCTACGGCCCCAAGACCCTGGCCCGGGTACTGCGCCTGCAACGCGCCCTCGCCCTGGCCCGCGCCGGCACGCCGCTGGCCGAGACGGCCGCCCGGACCGGCTTCGCGGACCAGGCCCATCTGGCGCGGGACGTGCGGGAACTGGCGGGCCTCACCCCCGGCGAACTACTCGGCGGCGGCCGCTAGCGGCGCGAACAGGTCCACACCGTGGCCGTCGGGGTCGCCCAGCACGGCGTACCGCTGACCCCAGTCCGCGTCCCACGGCTTCTGCTCGCCGTGGCAGCCGGCGGCGGTCAGTTCGGCGTAGAGCGCGTCGACCTCGGCGGGTGTGTCGCACAGCAGGGCGAGTGAATGGCGCCCGCCCCCGGCCGGCGGCTGCCACCCGGGCATGAAGGACTGGACGGACTCCTCGGTGTCGAGCAGCAGCCGGATGCCGCCCGGCAGTTCGGCCTCCGCGTGCGGCTGCCCCTCGCAGCCGTCGGGGAACGCGAAGCCGAGCCGGCGGTAGAAGGCCACGGAGGCGGACATGTCGGAGACGACGAGGCTGATGGCGTTGAATCGTGCGGTCATGGCGCCACCGTAGGCAGGGCGCGCCGCGCGGGTCTTGAAGAATTCGGACACCGGCGCCGGTGACGGGCGTCCACGGGCGGGTTGGCTCAGGAACTCCTCAAGCCACTTGATCCGAAAGGGCCGCGGCATCGACGATGACCGCATGTTCGGACTGAACAAGACACCGGAACTCAACGTCCTCGTCCTGCGCGACGCCGACGTCATCGCCCACGGCATCCGCCAGGCGCTCGCCACGGCGACGCCCGAGGAACGGCCAGGACTGGAGGCGGCCGCCGCCGTCGCCGAGCGGGCCGCCGCGGCCTCCGACGCGGAGCTGCGCGCCCGCTGGGTCCACGAACGCCTCACCGCGGCCGGGCACGAGGGCCCCGTCGACTCCGTGCGGGCCGTCAAGACCCTGCGCGAGGCGGCACCCGGCCTCACTCTGCTCTCGGCCGTCCAGCTCACCAAGGACGCGGCGGCGCACGGCGCCTAGTACTCCGGTACTGCTGGAGTACTAGGACGGACCGTCCGGCGGGGGCGTCCGGCTGTGGAACGCCTGTGCGGCAGGATGGCCGCATGATTCGTCCCACGCGCGTTCTGCCGGTGCTGCTGCTGGCCCCGCTGCTGCTCACCGCCTGCGGTTCCGAGACGGCGGACGCCGACCCTGTGGTGGGCTCCGCCTCCGGTTCCCCCGGCCTGGGTGAACTCGAAGCCCGCGCGGAGTCGCTGGGCGTGGCACCCGAGCTGGTGTACGTCACCGAAGCGCCCGAGTTCGACCTGGCCCAGCAGTCCGTAGGCGTCCTCGGAGACGACGGATTCTCCGCGACTTGGGTCTCCCGCGAGACGGGCGCCCTCCTGCGCCTCTCTGTCGACCGTGGAACGATCACCGAGACCACCTGTCCCGAGCAGCCGGTCGGCGACATGCCGGGCGAGCGCACGAGGTGCGAGCGCGACGGCGACGCCTGGTACCGCACCGGCGCCGGACGCCACGAGTACGCCATGCCCGAGGAGGGGCACGTCGTGCGCGTATCCGGTGAAGTGGATGCCGTACCGCGGGACGTGCTGCGTGACGCCGCCCTTGCCGCCCACCGCCCCGACGCCGCCGAAGCCACCGTCCTCCTGCCCTCCGCCGAACCCGCGCCCACCGCGCCGGTGGAGCGCGGCGACCTGCCCCCGGTCGGCGACGGGGCACCCGACAACAACGTCGACGTGGGCGGCTGAGTCGCGGAGAGGACGAGTACGTGCGCGGTGACACCTGCCCGCGCTGGGCCGGCGACGCCCCTCCGACCTGTTACGAGCCCGCCGACGCGGGCAGCGCGCCGCTCTGCTCGGCCTTGCGGTGGCGCGCGCTCAGGCGGGAGCCGGACTCGCGGCGGGCGGCGCGGCGCAGGAGGGGCACGGCGAGGAGGAAGCCGAGGACGGCCCAGGCGGTCAGGACGAGCGCGACCATGGGCAGTTCCCAGGAGCCGGCCGCCTCGGCGGCGCGCGCGCTGTCCGGCAGCAGGGCCGAACGCAGGCCCTGCGCCATCCACTTGAGCGGGAAGACCGAGGCCACCTGCTGGACCGGCACGGGCAGCGAGGTCAGCGGGAACACCGCGCCGGAGGTGACCAGCAGCGCCATCGTGGGCAGCATGATCAACGCCAGTGCCTCGCGCGGGTTGGGCAGCACCGCGCCGATGGCCGCGCCCAGCGGTACGACGGCGAGCAGCCCGAGCGTGGTGACCCACAGCAGCGTCACCCAGCCGCCCGGCCCCTGCGGCAGCGGCCCGTCCACCAGCAAGGCGGCGAGCCCCAGCAGCACGGCCAGGGTGGCGACCGTCGTGACGACCACCAGCAGGCACTTGGCCACCAGGTAGGCCGGGATCCCGCCGGGCGTCGCGCGCAGCCGCAGCAGGGCGCCCTCCTCCCGTTCGGTCACCAGCATCTGCGGGAGGTTGATCAGCCCGATCTGGAACATCAGGTAGGCGGCGAAGCCCGCGAGCACCAGGTGGGCCATCGGCGTCTGGGTCCCGGGCACGTCGTCGCTGACGTATCCGGCGATGACCAGGGCCACCACCACGTTGGTGAGGTGGCCGGACATCTCCTTGGGGTTGCGCAGGAGGTGGCGCAGCTCGATGCCGCCGCGCAGGAGCCCGGCCCGCCAAGGGGCGCGGACGGCGCGGCGCGCGCCCTCCCGCTCCAGGTGTGTCTCCGTCATGCGGCCCGTGCCCCGCTCTCCGCGATTCCGTCTGCACCGTCCGCACCGTCCGCACGGTCGGTAATACCGACGTCCGACCGGTGCACCATGTGCAGATACGTGTCCTCCAGCGTCGGACGCCGGACCTCCAGGCCGGCGATCGGGCCGTCGGCGTCCCGGTGCAGCTCCCAGACCAGCCGTGAGGGGTCCTCGGTGCGTTCGCGGCGGGGCGTCCCGTCACCGGCCGTCCAGCGGACCTCGGCGCGCGCGGCGGCCCGCCGGGCCAGTTCCGCGGGGGTGCCGTGGGCCCTGATCCGGCCGCCGACCAGCATGGCGATCCGGTCGGCGAGCCGTTCGGCCTCGACCAGGTCGTGCGTGGTGAGCAGGACGGTGACGCCCTCCTCGCGGGCCAGCCGTTCGACCAGGAGGTGGAACTCGCGGCGGGCCTCGGGATCGAAGCCCGTAGTGGGCTCGTCCAGGAACAGCAGCTCGGGGCGGCCGACGATGCCGAGCGCGACGTCCAGCCGCCGGCGCTGGCCGCCGGACAGCCGCTCCACCTGCCGGCCGGCCTGCTCGGCGAGGCCGACCAGGTCCAGCAGCTCGGCCGGATCGCGCGGGTCGGCGTAGTACGTGGCGAAGTGGGTCAGCAGTTCGGCGACCCGCCAGCGGCGGTGGTCGCGCCAGGACTGGAGGACCAGCCCGATCCGGGCCCGCCAGGCGTCGTCGCCCCGCTCCGGATCGGTGCCCAGCACGCGGACCTCTCCGCCGGAGCGCTGCCGGAAGCCCTCCAGGATCTCGACGGTGGTGGTCTTGCCGGCGCCGTTGGGCCCGAGCAGGGCCAGGACCTCGCCGCGGTGCACGTCCAGGTCGACGCCGTGCAGGATGTCGACGTCGCCGTACGCCATGGTCAGGGCGCGTGCCTGGACCACGGGGGTGGGCCGCCCGGTCATCGTGCCGCCTCCGCGGGGTGCTGTGCCTGCGGATCCGCCGCCTCCGGCGGCCCGGCGCCCTCGACGATCGCCCGGAGCGCCGCCACGTGCCCCTCGAAGGCGGTGCGGCCCCGGTCCGTCAGCCGCACCTTGGTGCGCCGCTTGCGGCCGGCACCCTCCTTCCGGATCTCCAGGTACTCGGCCTCCTCCAGGGTGTGCAGCTGCTTGGAGAGCGCGGAGTCGCTGAGCGAGAGGCTGTCGCGGACGAACGCGAAGTCCGCCCATTCGGTGGCGGCGAGCAGGGCGACCACCGACAGCCGGGTGGCGGGGTGGATCAGCTCGTCGAAGCCGCTGGGGACGCTCATCGGCCCGCCTCCACGCGGGCCGCCCGCTCGCCCCGGCCGCGCAGCGCGCCGGTCGACCAGCGCGTCGCCGGACCGACGAACAGCACGAAGACGGCCGCCGACGCCGTCGCCTGGACCAGGCTGCCGGCCAGCGGCGCCAGGGGCTCGACCAGGCGGCCGGCCAGCACCGTCGTCCCGCCCGTCACCACCGCGCCCCCGGCGAACGTGGCCAGGGTCCGCCAGTCGTAGCGGGAGTGGTGCAGCTGCACCCGGCTCCTGCGGTGGTGGGCCACCGCGAGCCAGCCCAGCAGGGCGACGTACGCGAGGGCGGCGAGTACGACGCCCCACGGGGGCAGGTCCAGGCCGAGACCGGCCAGGAAGAGCCACATGAGCGCGGCCGTGGCGTACGTCGCGCGGGGACCGCCGGACGCGGACCGCTCGACCTCGTCGTACACCCGCTCCTGCGGGACCCGGATGCGCTGGAGGTCCTGCCATGCCTGTTCGGCGTTCACCGGTGTGCTCACGGCCACCGCCTCCCCTTCCACGTTTTACTTTCCTGCCGGGAAAGTTACCCTTGACTTTCCCAGCAGGCAAGTCGGGGTGGACGGAGGGAAGAGGACCATGGGGACCGTGGCGGCCGTCACCACCAACTGAACCCCGGACCCGCGGGTCACACCGTGTAGGTGACCACGGTGTCCAGCCCGGCCTGCCGCAGGACCCGGTGGACGGCCGGGCGGGCGCCCCGGACCGTGAGGCTGACCGGCTCGGACGCCCGCGTCACCGCCCGCATCAGCGCGTAGGCGGACGCCAGGTCGATGTGGTCCAGGCCGCTCATCTCCAGGGTCCAGGCGGTCGGCTCCCGCAGCCGCGGGTCCAGGAGCAGTTCCTCCAGGACCTGGAGCGCGTGGGAATCCAGGGTGCCGGAGAAGGCCAGCACGGCGTGCCGGCCGCCGGCCTCGGCGATCCATACGGGTGAGGTCTGAGTGGAGCGATGAGGGTCGACGGTCACGACGGCCTCCTCGGCGGCACAGTGCGGGCGTGCGTGGCTTCCATTGTCCCCCAGTGTCCCCCAGTGGCGCCGAACCGGACGGTCCGGAATAGACAGGGTCGCGGTAACGCTGTGCCATGAGCGGTACGAGAGTGCGGCGAAGGGCTGGTGGGCAGATGACGGCAGACCGGACGAACCCCGTGGTCAGCACGGTGTACGGGGCCGTACGCGGCCGGTACGAGGACGGGGTCGCCGTCTTCCGCGGCATCCCGTACGCCGCACCGCCCTTCGGTCCCCGCCGGTTCCGCCCGCCCGTGCCGCCCGACCCCTGGGACGGGGTGCGCGACGCCGGCTCCTTCGGCCCCACGGCGCCGAAACCGCCGTACTCCGAGGCCTTCGCCCAGTACCTCTCCGACCCGGTGATCCCCGGCGACGACTGCCTCAACCTCAACGTCTGGACCCCCGAGCCCGGCCCCGGCGCCCGGCTGCCGGTCCTGGTCTGGCTGCACGGCGGCGCCCTGACCAGGGGCTCCTCCGCCGTCCCGGTCTACAACGGTGCCACCTTCGCCCGGGACGGCGTGGTCTGCGTCTCGGTCAACTACCGACTCGGCGTCGAAGGCTACGGCCTGTTCCCGGACGCCCCCGCCAACGCCGGCCTGCGCGACCAGATCGCCGCCCTGGAGTGGGTGCGGGCGTCGATCGCGGCCTTCGGCGGCGACCCCGACCGGGTCACCGTCGCCGGCCAGTCCGCCGGTGCCATCAGCACCGGCGCCCTGCTCGCCGCGCCCCGGGCCCGGGGGCTGTTCCGCCGCGCGGTGCTCCAGAGCGGGGCGCCCGAGGCCGCCGACCGCGACAAGGTACGGCGCATGGTCCGCCGGATGGCCGCCCGCCTCCGGATCCCCGCCACCGCCGAGGCGTTCGCCGCCGCCGACCGGGGCCAGTTGCTGCGCGCCCAGGCCGAAGGAGGCCGGTTCAGCAGCCCCGTACTCGGCGGACCCGCCTTCGGCATCGTCGTCGACGGCGACGTCATGCCCCGCGACCCGCTGGACGCGCTCGTCGAGGGCGACGCGGCCCGCGACGTCGACCTGATGATGGGCTGGACCCGCGACGAGTACCGGCTCTGGCTGGTCCCCGGCGGCCTCCTCGAACGCGTCGACCGGCTCGGCGCGGTGGCCCTCGCGGGTGCGCGCGCCCGCTGCCACTGCGGCAACGAGGTCGTACGCGGCTACCGCGCGGCGCACGCCGGTGCCGCCGACGCCGTCGGCCAGCTGGTCACCGACCACCTGCTCCGCGTGCCGCTGCACCGCGTGGCCGACGCGCGGCCCGGATCGTCATACGTCTACGAGTTCGCCTGGCCGTCCAGCCTGCCCGCCCTCGGCGCCTGCCACGCCCTGGAACTGGGCTTCGTCTTCGACTCCGGCGACCTCCTCGACTCCCGCAAACTCGCGGGCGAAGGTGCTCCGCAGGAGTTGGCGGATGCGATGCACGGGGCCTGGGTCCGGTTCGCGGAGTCCGGCGACCCGGGCTGGGCGGCCTGGGACGCCACGCATCCCGTCCGGGTGTTCGGCGAGGGCAAGCCCTATGTGGCGCACGGCCCGCGCGACGCGGAGTTCGACCTGTGGAAGGCCGACGTCACCATGCGAGGAATGCGGTCCAGGCGGTTGGCGCGACGGTGATGTGCGGGGTGGTGTCGGCGGGGGCCGTTTTGGAGTCGCGGATGTGGATGGCGGTGGGGTGCGTGGCCACTTCGACGCAGTTGCCGCCTTCGCTGCCGCTGTGGCTCGACTTGCGCCAGTCGTAGGCGACTTCCAGGCAGTTGCCGCCTTCGTCGCCGCTGTAGCTCGACTTGAACCACTGAAGTGCGGTGCTGCTCATTGCTCTCCCAGGAGACGGTCCAGTAGACCCCGCGTGTCCTCGGGCGTGAGGGCCTGTGATCGCAGCATGGCACATTTCTGCGTGAGGATCGCCACCTCGCCCGGGTCGGCGATCAGTTGGCTGCCGCGTTGGTTCTCCGCGTAGGCCAAGCGCTGATGTTCGGGGGTCTCCAGCAGCACGAACGGGCCGTTGAGCCCTGCGTGACTCGTACGGTCTTGGGGCAGAACCTGAAACATGAGCCCCGGCAGTTCCGTGTACGCGCGCAGGTGTCGGAGCTGCTCGGCCCAGACCTCCCGCCCGCCGATCGGGGCCCGGACGACCGGCTCCCAGACCACGAAGCAGGTGATCGGCGGTTCCTTGCGGTGCAGGATCCCCTGCCGCTCGATGCGCGCCGTCGCCAACTGGGCGATCTTGTCTTCGTCGTAGAACGGCACGCGGCTGCGGAACACCGCCCAGGCGTACGCCTCCGTCTGGAGCAGGCCGGGCAGCACCTGGTTCTCGTAAGAAGAGATCACGATGGCCTCCCTCTCCCTGTCCAGGAACTCCTCCGCCCACAACGGAACCAGATCCACCTCCGGCATCTTGCTCAGCGCGATCGACAACGCACCCTTGGTTTCAAGGAGTTCGTCGAGTTGCTCGGCGAGATCCGGCTTCAGTGGGCGCCTGCCCTGCTCGATCGACGCGATCTGCTGCTCGCCGATGACGAAGCGCTCGCCCAGTGACCGCTGGGTGTGGCCCGCGGCCTGCCGGTAGAGGGCGAGCAGCGCCCCCACCATCTTCATAGCGGAGGCGTTCCTCCGTGTCGTCGTCCCCATGAGGTCGAACTCCCCACCCACGCCCGTACGTCCACCATCGCGCACCCGTACAAACCGGCCGTACGGCCCTGCGCACTGTCTCATCATGACCACGGAGCGTGATCCTCGTCACGTGAACACCGAAACTCAACCCCCGTCCCCACGCGAGCGCTTCTACCGTCGGGAGCGCCGGTCCGTCCCCGCCGCGAGGGCGTTCGCGAGGGAGGCCCTTGCCGCGTGGGGCGTGCGCGGGCGCGTGGACGACGTGCTGCTGTGCGTCAGCGAACTGGCGACCAACGCCCTGGTGCACGGCGTACCGCCCGGCCGGGGCTTCCTACTGAGGCTGGTGCCCTGCGGAGACGGCGTACGCGTGGAGGTCCACGACAGCGGGGACGGCGTACCGGCGGTACCGCAGGCGGACGTTCGGGAGCCCGGGGAGGGCGGGCGCGGGCTGCTGCTCGTGTCGGAACTGGCGGACAAGTGGGGCGTGGGGGAGCGGGATCCCGGCAAGGCCGTGTGGTGCGAGTTTGCCGGGACGGTAGTATCCGTGGGTTCCTCGGGCCCCTCGCCCGCTCCGTTCCCTCCACCGTCGAGCCCTCATGCTGATCGTTCCCGACCTGACCGCCGGCCCCGACCCGGTGCTGCGATTTCCGGAACCCGCCGCGGAGACAGCGGCGGGGACGACGGCGCAGCTCGTGGATGAGGTGGTCGTCTGTGATGCGCACTGGCGCCTCCCGGCCGGCACCCCCAGGGTGCGGGCGGGGCTGGCCGTGCTGCCCGAAGGCGCCGACGGCGCGGAACGAGGGGACGTCGGGTCGGCGCTACGGGAACTCGTCCGCTCGGGAGTGGTCGCGGTGGCGTCCGTGCCGGCCCCTGCCCCCGGACTGGCCGAGGAGGCCGCCCGGGCCGGGGTGCCGGTGCTGATACCGGCGGGCTCCTGGGACGCCCACGAGACGCTGCGCCGGGTGCTGCGCCGGCAACTGAGCGTCGAGCGGGAGTACGCGCGGGCGTCCGCGCGTGTGCTGACGCTCTCCGCGTGCTCGCTCGAGCAGGCGGAAGGCCCGGCGCGGCTGCTGCGGGAGGTGGCCGCCCTCACCGGTGGCACCGTGCTGCTGGTCGAGCCGGGCCAGGCGGACTGGGAACGGCTGGCCGCCGTACAGCCACGGGCGCTGGAGCAGGTCCGGTCCGGGCGGGCGAGCACGGCCGTCGTGCCGTTCGAGGGGCAGGAACTGGTGCTGCACGCGGTGGGCCGTGACCGCCCGCACCAGGTGCTGGCCGCGCTCCGGGCCGAGGGCTGGCCGCCGCATCTGCGGCAACTGCTGGGACACGCGGCGGGGCAGGTGGCACTGCTGGACTCCGCGGCGCGGTACCACCGGGACCGGGAGGTGCTGCGCACCGCGCTGCGGGGCATCCGGGTGTCGGTGCTGCAGTACCTGATGCTCGGCAACTGGGAGGGCGCGGTACGCGTCGCCGAACCGCTGGCCGGACTGGGCGCCGCCGAGGCCGGCGTCGGCGAGGTCCTGTCCGCCGGGCGCGGGGTGGTGGCCGTGGTGCAGTGCGCCCCCGGTGATGACCGTACGAGGGCGGCCTCCGCTTGCGAGGAGGCGGTGGACGGCGGGGGGTTGGTGGTGATGTGCCCGGCGGACCCGCGGCACGTCATCGTGGTGCTTCCGCACGACACGGTCGGCACGGCTCCCGTGGCCGTGCTGCGCCCGGTGGTGGGGCAGGCGCCCGGGCGACTCGCGGGTGTCTCCGGGCCCCGGCCGTGGTCGCAGACGGCCTCGGCCTACGGGGCCGCGGTGCGTGCGCTGACGGCCGCCGAGCGCGACCCGGAGGGGATAGTGCGGGACTTCGGCGGTTCCTCGCTCCTCGCCGTTCTGCCCCCGCGGGCGCGCACGTGGTCCCGCCAGGTCCGCGGCGGGCTGCGGCGGCTGACGGAGGAACAGCGGAGCCAGGCCGTACCGACCGCGCGTCGGGCGCTGTCTTTCGGGGCACTGCGCGCCGGCCGGCTGCTCGGCGTCGACCGCACCACGGCCAACAAGCGGCTCCGGCTGGTCCTGGAGGCGATGGGGCTCGACCATCGCGAGGTCGCGCACCGCGCGGTGGCGGACCTGGCCTTCCAGCTCTCGGACCTGCCGGAACCGCCGGACCACCCGCCGGGGGCGGCGCCGGACCTGCGGTCGCTGCTGCGGGAGGCGCCGGTGGTGGACTGGGCGACGCGTGAACTGACGGCACTGGAGCACGCCTCGGACCGGCGGCTGCTGGCCACCTGGCTGGCGTGCAACTGCCGTGCGGGGGCGACGGCGGCGGCGCTCGGGATGCACCGGAACACGCTCGCGGCCCGGCTGCCGGACGCGGGCGCGCGGCTGAGGCTGCCGTTGCGGGACCAGGGAGCCGCGGCCTACCAGGCGCTGTGGCTGCTGGTGGCCGCCGGACAGGTGCCGGTGACCGCGGTGCCGGATCCGGTGGCGGCGGGCGGCTGACTCCCGACGCGGGCGGGGCACCGACGGAACGCCTCACATGCACAGCCGTCGGCATCGGATGCACAAGGCGGGGCGGCGCTCGGCGTGCCTACGATCCCGGAGTCCGGGCGACGTACGCGAAGACCGGCGCCGAAACGGTTCGTCGGCGTCCATGGTCCCGCCCGGCTCAGCCACACCGCACCCTCGTGCGGAGAACAGGAGCAATTCCGTGCGCGTCTTCCTGCGCAGAGCTGCCGTCACCGCGACCTGCCTCGGCACGCTCGCGGGCGGGGCGGTCGTCATGGCCTCCCCGGCCATGGCGGCGAGCTGCACCGACTACTCGCGGTCCGTGGACGACCGCGGGTACACCGGTCCCTGGCCCGACAACTGGATCCTGAAGTCCAAGATGTGCTCGTACCGTTCCGGTGGCTACATCTACAGCTACGCCAAGCTGTCCTGGGACATGCCCGACGCCCACGGGAGCGCGCCGCACCTGACCTTCGACGGGGCGAGGTTCCGGGTCTACCTCAAGAAGAGCGTCTCCGGTGCGACGGACCCGATCCGTTACTACAAGACCTTCGGCATGGAAGGCCGGATGGAGGACGGGGACGGTTCCTACACCACCCCGACCATCCGCCACGCCATCTCCCGCTACGCGCTCGGCGACGGCGCCTGGAAGCTGGACTGGAACAACGACGGCGACGGCGAACAGCACTACGGGGTCAAGGCCTCTCCCCGGGTCTGATCCCCGGGTCTGACCGGCCGCCCGGGACCGGCGGGCGGCCACCGCCCGTCGGGGCCAGGCGAGGGGAGAGACGCTCCAGCACAGCGGGCGGCCGGCCCACTGGCCGGCGCGGCCCGTGCGGCCGACAACGCGGGGGGTCCTTTGCAGCAGGGCGGTTGCCGCGGACTGGGGGACCACGCATGCAGGGCGCCGCAATGGCGCCGTCGCCGTGGTGGGCGTCAGCACGGCAGACCTGCGCTGTTCCTCCGCAACGTCCTCTCCCCACATGGACTCAGCCAGCCCATGAGCCCGGCTCGCGTCCTCGCCCCGCTGGGGCCCTCGCTCCTCCGAGGACCTCGGTCTCGCGCGGCCGTCAGTCCGGCAGGGCGCGTCTGAGGGCCTTGTCCAGTCGTCGCGCCAGTTCCGTGTCACTCGGCGGGTCGTTGGCGAAGAGGGCGCCCAGTTCGGTGGTGAAGGTCTGAGTGAAGGCGCCGTACAGCGGGGTGCGGGGGCGGTGCACCGCCTCCTGGAGGGCGGGGAGCAGGATGTCGCGGGCGTACTCCGGGCGGCCGGCCGTGCCGCGGGGCACGGTATCGGCGCTCTCCCCGGTCGGCGCCGCCGAGGGCGTCGCGGCACCCACCGCGCACGTCACGGCGTCGTCCGTGTAGGCGGAGGTGCGCGTCGCGGCGAAACCGGCGTCCAGCAGGCAGCGTTCGCTCTCCTTGCCGGTCAGGTACCTGATCAGGTCGGTCGCCTTGGTCCTGCGCTGGGACGCCGCGGTCACGGCGAGGTTCTGGCCGCCGAGCACGGCCCGGCCCGGCAACGCGGTCACACCGAGCCGGTCGTCGTCGGGGAACGACTGGTGCAGGGCGGGATACACGTACGGCCAGTGGCGCAGGAAGGTGGTGCGGCCGGCGGCGAAGTCACCGAGGGAAGCCGCCTCGTCGGAGTGGAAGGCGTCCGGGAGCACGTACGAGGCCTCGGTGCGGCGGCGCAGCTCGGTGATGCCCTCGGTCAGCTCCTCGACGGTGGCGTCGTAGTGGCCGTCCTCGTCCGTGAGCGTGAGGTCCGGTACGGCCGACGCGAACGCCTCCACGGCGTTGACCGTCCGTCCCTCGTACGCGGCGAGCTGGGTCGTCCAGCCCTTGTCGTAGCCGTCGGGCTTGTGGTCGCCGACGGCGTTGATCAGCGTCTTCAGCTCGGGCCAGTCCAGGCCGCCCGTCAGGTCGGTCTGCTCGATGTCCGCCTGGCTCAGGTGGTCGCGGCGGTAGTACAGCAGGCCTACGTCGCTGTTGAAAGGAGCGGCGTACACGTCGCCGTCCCAGCGGGCGGTGCTCGCGACGGGTGCGATGACGTCGTCGTCGAGCAGCGACTCGGGCAGTGGGCTGATCAGGTCCGCGGCGGCGAACTCCGGGACCCAGGTGACGTCGAGGTTGACCACGTCGTAGGCGGCGCTGCCGGACTGGAGCGCGCCGAGCAGTTGGCTGCGCTGTTCGTCGGCGTTGCCGGGGAGTTCGACCAGTCGGGCCCGGTAGCCGGTGCCGGCCTTCTCCTGCTCGGCGTTCCAGGCGTCGATGAGCCGCTGGCGGACGCCGTTCTTGCCGGTGACGTCCCGGCCGCTGGCGACCACGATGTCGCCGGGCACGTCGGCGGAGGGCGGCGCCGTGGGCCCGCTCCCGTTGCCGCCGCTGCACGCGGTCGGCAGGAGCAGGCACAGTGGGGCCAGCAGCACGGCCAGCCGTCGCCGGGACTGTCGTCGGAGCAGTGCTCCACGCATCACGCCTCCCCCGTTCCGGTGCGCGCGACCTCGTCGTGCAGGGCCGCGCCGAGATCGTCGTCGGCGTCCAGGCAGCGGCCGCCGCCGGCCTCCGAGATCCGGGCGTCCGGCTTGCCCGCGTCACAGCCGCCGCCCTTCAGGGAGACCATCGCGACCGGCAGCCCCCTCGCGCGCGCGACGTCCAGGAGGTTGCCGAAGCCGTCGCCGGCGAGCCGGTCCGCGTCCTCGTCGTCGGTGACGAAGACGATCAGGCCGGGGCGCTCGTCGTCGGCGTCCCGCACCTCCATGGCGTCGAGCGCGGCCCGCAGCGCCCCGAGCGGGTCCGCCTCGGCGTCCCGGACCTCGGCCTCGCGGTCGATGGCGCGCTCGGCGTCCTTGCGGGTGTGCGGGCCGAAGGGCAGCAGAGTGTCGTACGTGTCCTCACCCGCGTCCGACACCGCCCACACGGCGTACTCGTCCCGCTCGCCGAGCCCGCCCAACGACTGTTTCAGCAGCCCTGGCCCACCACTGGGCCCCTCCCACTGGCCCGCCATCGAGCCGGAACTGTCGAGCAGGAACAGCACGCGGCCAGGCCCGTTCGCACCCCGGTAGCCCTCCAACGACGCCTCCATCGCGTCCCGTCCGGCGGACTCGGTCAGCGGCGACGGTGCCCTCAGCACCCCGTCGGCGACCTCGGTGGGGTCCAGCAGGGCCCGGTTGCCGGTGGCCGAGCGGAAGCCGTCCCGGGCGAAGGCCGCCCGGCCGCCCTCGCCGGTGAGCCACTCCCGGAAGGCGTCCGCCTCGCGGTCGCGGTCGGCCTCGTCGCGGTCGGCGCCCTGCCAGCGGACGCGGACGAAGAGCGGCTCCAGACCCGGAACGTCACCCGGGTACTGGGCCATGCGCGGGGTGCGGCGGGCGCTGTCGCAGCCGACGCCGCTCTTCAGGAGGAACTCGGGGACGAGGGCCGCGGTGCGGTTGTCGACGCCGTCGTCGTCGGGCAGCGCGCACAGCAGCTCGGCGGCGGTCGGGGCGGGCGGGCCGGGCTGGGCGACCCGGTCCTCGGCGCGGCGGGGGTCACTGGTGCCGGCCGCGTCCGGGGTGCCGTACAGGGCGATCGTGGCCAGCAGTCCGGTGTCGGTGAACTCCGGGTCGGGGCGGCGCACCGCGCCGTCCGGGTGCCGGGCGCGCAGGGCGTCGATCATCCGGGTGAGCGGGGGGCCGGTGCGGCCGTCGAGTTCGTCGACGGCTCTGTCCTGCGGGACGGCGAGCACGACCGGGGAGTACGCGAAGGGCTCCTTGTCGGGGTCCAGTTCGGCCACGGCGTCGGTGTCCTGCCCGGCGACGACCCGGGCGGCGTCGGCGGGGGAGCCGGGTATCCAGACGTCGGGCTGCGGACCGACGTCGCGCTGCGGGTTGGTGTCGGCCTCGCGGGGTTCCTGCCAGGCGCCGGTCTGCTTGCGCAGGGCGGTGACCGTGTCGGCGGCCCCCGCGCTGTAGACGGTGATGCCGCTGCGCCGGCAGCCGTCGCCGGTGGTGTTCGCCTCCGACGTCAGATACGCGTCGGCGGCTGCCCGGACCGTCGGCTCCAGGTCGGGGTCGGTGAGCACCCGCAGCTCCAGGGGCGGGGCGCAGGAGGAGGGGCCGCCGGTCGCAACGAAGTGGCGGTAGCCCCCGACACCGAGCGCGGCGACGACCAGGACCAGGAGTACGACGCCCCCGGCGACCAGCCGCCGCGCCCGCCCGCCCCGCCTCGCTCCGGCCTCGTCTTCCGCGCCGCCCGCCTGCCCACCGGCGTTCCCGTCGCCGTCCCGGTCCTCCCCGATCCCCGCGTCCCGCCTACGACGGCCCAGCGCGACCCCGGCTGCGCCGATCCCCGCGTCCCGCCTACGACGGCCCAGCGCGACCCCGGCTGCGCCCACCCCGCCCAACCACCCGCCCAGAGCCGCCCCAACCCGGCGGACGGGCCCGGGGCCGGGTACGGGCCCTGGCTCAGGGTCAGCGACGGGCCGTAACCCGGGGTCGGAGGCGGGGAGGTGCCCGGGTTCCGGGACGGGGAGGTGCCCGGGTTCCGGGACGGGGAGGTGCCCGGGTTCCGGGACGGGGAGGTGCCCGGGGTCGGAGGCGGGGAGGTGCCCGGGGTCGGAGACGGGGAGGTGCCCGGGGTCGGAGGCGGGGAGGTGCCCGGGTTCCGGGACGGGAAGAGGTTCAGGCGGAGGTACGGGCCGTGGCTCGGGGTCAGGCGCGGGCGGGCCTCCGGACCCCCCTGCCCCGGCGGCGAGGAGCACGTCCATCCCGGGCTCGGCGCGGCTCTCCGGCTCCCAGGCGTCACCCCGCACCGTCCGGTGACCCGCGGCGGACATCTGAGCCCGCAGGTCGTCCACGAGAGCGCGGAACGAGACGTCGCCGCCCGCTTCCAACAGCTTCACCAGCTTGGCGGTGAACGGTGTCGGGGTGTCGGGATCGCCCGCGTCGGTGCGGTGATTGGGCTGCACGCTCATCAGCAGCAGCCGCCGTTTGTCGGGGGTCTCCGGGCGGACCCAGGCGGCGTTGCCGGCGAAGCAGCAGTCGAGGACGACCACGATCCGCCGGGCCGGACTGGCGGCGAGCATCGCCTGCGCGAGGCTGAACAGCACCGCGCCCGGGAAGACCGCGTGCTCGCCCGCGACCACCCGTGCTGTGCGCATCTGCAGGAACAGCTCGTCGCCCGCGTTCGGGATCGCCCCGTGCCCGGCGAAGTACAGCAGCAGGACGCCGTCGGCCTCATTGGCGGCCTTCCACAGCTCCTGGTCGAAGGTGCCCTGGTCGGGAGAGCGGCACACCTTGACCTCCCCCTCACCGAACACACCGCCGTGCCGCAGCGCCTCCTCCAGCCGGTTCAGGTTGTGTTCGACCGCCGGAAGGTCGCCGGGCACGCCGTCCGGCGGCGCCGTGTTGTCGTACTCGGACACTCCGACCAACAGCGCCCGGTTCGCCTTCCCCCGCGGGTCGTAACCGGTCACCGGCCGCCTACCTGTCGTCGGGTCGCACCGGCTCGACGTGCGCCTGGGGCGGATCGCCGTCCTCCACCTCACGGCGGTTGGCCCGCCAGGCCTCCACGGATCGTCTGACCTGGTCCACCACGCCCTGGAACGTCGCGCCCGCGGCGCCCCCGATCACCGCCACGACAAGGTCCATGCCGGTGCCCATCGGGGTGCCGGCCTCGTCGGTCCGGCTGTGTTCGTCGATGCGGAGCTGGTCGATCCGGGCCAGGTCGGCGAGCGGTTTCTCCCGTTCCAGCCATTTGTGCAGGGCGGCGATGTCAGTCGCCCTCTCGGTCCCGTCCAGCCGGATCCGGATACCGCGCGTCACCACTCCATCCCCCTCAGCCATAACTCACCATCATGACACCGCAGTTGCGCACAAGCGAGGGTCCGTACGCCGCTGCCGTGACACGCACGCGGGGAGCGCACGCGGGCCCCTCCCGGGTGTGCCCCGCGTTCACCGATTGGTGGTCAGTACTGCCGCGAGGCCCTCTTGCAGATCTTTGACGAAATACTCGGGAACCTCCAGCGACGGGAAGTGCCCCCCGGTTTCGGGTGAACCCCATCGGACGATCTGTCGGTACCGCTCCTGTGCCCAGGGGCGTGGGCACTTCTCGATGTCGCGGGGATACATGCTGATCGCTGACGGGACGTCGACCCGGAGTTCGGGGTCCAGCGAGTTGTGGCTCTCGTAGTAGATGCGGGCCGCCGACGCGCCGGTCCGCGTCAGCCAGTACAGGGTGACGTTGTCAAGAACGCGGTCGATGGAGATCCTCTCGAACGGGCTGTCTTCCGTGTCCGACCACTCGGCGAACTTGTCCAGGATCCAGGCGAGAAGCCCGACCGGTGAGTCGACGAGCGAGTACCCGATGGTCTGCGGTCGCGTCGCCTGCTGCTTCGCGTACGCCGCGCGGTGGCGCCAGAAATCGCGGGTCTCCTCGGTCCACCTGCGCTCGACCGCCGTCAGCCCGTCCGTGGTCAACCCGGGCGGCGCCTGCGCGAACGTACTGTGGATGCCGAGCACGTGCGCCGGGAACCTCCCGCCGAGAACCGTGGTGATATTGCCTCCCCAGTCGCCGCCGTGGGCTGCGAACTCGGGGTAGCCGAGCCTTCCCATCAGTTCCACCCACGCGGCCGCGATCTTTTCGGTTCCCCACCCGGTCGTGGCCGGTTTGTCGCTGTAACCAAAGCCTGGCAGCGACGGGGCCACGACGTGGAAGGCCGGCGCGTCCGCATCTTTCGGATCCGCCAGGTCGTCCATCACGTCGATGAACTCGGCGATGCTGCCGGGCCACCCGTGCGTCATGATCAGAGGAGTGGCATCCGCGCGCGCGGACCGGCGGTGCAGGAAGTGGATTCCCAGGCCGTCAATGGCCGTGCGGAACTGGCCGATGCGGTTGAGGCGCTCTTCGAACGACCGCCACTTGTACCCGGTGCGCCAGTAGTTCACGACATCGACGAGGTCGGCGAGCGGAACGCCCTGTTCCCATCGGCGAGGGCCGGGCGCGGCGCGATGGACCGTCTCGGCCTCCGGCAGCCGCGCTGAGGCCAGTCGTGCGCGCAGATCGTCGAGGTCGGCGTCGGTTGCGTGGGCTTCACATGCTTGCACGTCGCTGGTCGGGCGGGGCATGAGACCTCCTGGCCATCGTGGAACCGGCTAAGACGGTTCTAGCAGTCCGCCGAGCCGTGCCGCAACCGGCTAAGGTGGTTCCATGCGTACTGCGTCGTTCCCTGACTTCCGCCTCGGCAAGGTGCTGGCGACCAGCTTCACGGGCACTCTGTCGGAGCGACATGGCGACGCTGTGGAGCGCATTCCCACGCCGCACCGACTCGTCGACTGGCTGGCGGTGTACGACCTCGCCGTGGACTCCTGCACCGCTGCTCAGCTCGATCTCGCCCGGGAACTGAGGGAGTCGATTCACGCCGCCGCGACGGCGGCCGCGGTCCAGGACGCTCTCCCCGCGTTCGCTGTCCAAGTCATCAATGACCGCAGCGCTCAGGGCCGGGCCGCGGCGATCCTGACGCCCGAGGGCGAGCGGCGATGGCGGCTCGGCTCGGCTTCCCGCGTGGAAGACGCCCTCAGCGTGATCGCCGCTGACGCGATCAGCGTCATCGCAGGCGAACGAGACGGAAAACTGGCCCTGTGCGCATCACCCACCTGCCAAGCCGCCTTCTTCGACACCAGTCAGAGTCGCACCCGTAAATGGTGTGACATGAACACGTGCGGGAATCGTCAGAAGAAGGCGCGCTTCCATGCCAACCAGCGCAAAAACCCCAGGTCGGCGGAGTGAACCCGGCGCGTCTCCTCACGCCCGTGACGCCCGTGCCAGCGCCGACGCGATCGACGTGATCGTGTCAGGGCCCACCCGGCAGCAGCCGCCGATCAGCCGGGCACCGGACGCCCGCCAGGCCCGTACCCGCTCGGGGTCGAGGGAGGAGCGCCCCCGCCAGGACCGGGCCCGCGCGTCCCAGGTCTCCCCGCTGTTGGGGTAGGCGACGACCGGTTTGCCGGTGGCGCGGGCGGCGGTCTCGACGGCGCCCGGCACGTCCTCGGGGGCGCAGCAGTTGACGCCGACCGCGATCACGTCGTCCGCGTCGGCGGCCAGGGCGAACGCCTCCTCCAGCGGCTGCCCGGCGCGGGTGCGGCCGCCCGCGACCGTGTACGACAGCCAGGCGGGGACGCCAAGACCGCGCACCGCCCGCAGCAGCGCCGAAGCTTCGTCCGTGTCGGGGACCGTCTCCAGTGCGAGGACGTCGGGCCGGGCGGCGGCCAGTACCTCGAGCCGGGGCCGGTGGAAGCGCTCCAGATCGTCCAGGGTGAGTCCGTACCGGCCGCGGTACTCCGAGCCGTCCGCGAGCATCGCGCCGTACGGACCGGCGGAGGCCGCGACCCACAGCGGCCGGTCCGCGCGCGCCCGGCGCGCGGCCTCCCGGGCCAAATCGACGCTGAGCGCCAGCAGTTCGGCCGATCGCTCACGGCCGAGGCCGCGCCGCGCGAAGCCCTCGAAGGTGGCCTGGTAGCTGGACGTGATCGCCACGTCGGCGCCCGCCTCGAAGTACGCGAGGTGCGCCTCGGTGATCGCTCCGGGCGCCTCGGCGAGCAGCCGTGCCGACCACAGTTCGTCGCTCAGGTCGTGCCCGGCGGCACCGAGTTGGTTCGACATCCCGCCGTCGAGCACGAGCGAGCGGCCGGTGGCGAGGGCGGCGGCGAAGTCGCTGGTCATGAGGTGAGGGTAGGTGCTGTCGGGGCGCGGGCCCCGGGGCTTGTCCCCCGTGCGAGCTATTGAAGGAGAACGACTGGCTGATGCTCGTCGTCGGCCTCACGGCGGCCGCGCTCGCGGTGCTCGTGTACGCGTGGGTGGTCCGGCGGACCGAGCGCCGGCAGGCCCTCGACGTGGCCCGGGAGGGCGCCGCGGTCAAGGCCGGCTGGGGGACGCTGATCGGCGCCGGGATGTTCGGCGCCGTCATCGTGAACCTCTTCTCCTCCGGGTACTACGAGGTCGACGGCCTGGGCTCGGTGGAGGGCGCCCTCGGCCTGGTCGGCTTCATGGCGGCCGCCGCCGCGATGGAGGAAGTCGTGTACCGCGGCGTCCTGTTCCGGATCATCGAGGAACACGTCGGCACATACGTCGCGCTGGCCCTGAGCGGCGTCGTGTTCGGCCTCTCGCACCTGCTCAACGAGCACGCGACCGTGTGGGGCGCCCTCGCCATCTCCATCGAGGCCGGCTTCATGCTCGCCGCCGCCTACGCCGCCACCCGCAGCCTGTGGCTGACGATCGGCGTGCACTTCGGCTGGAACTTCGCCGCGGCCGGCGTCTTCAGTACCGAGGTCTCCGGCAACGGCTCCAACCAGGGGCTGCTGGACGCCGCCACGGACGGCCCGAAGCTGATCACCGGCGGCGAGTTCGGGCCCGAGGGCAGCGTCTACGCGGTGGGCTTCGGAGCGCTGCTGACCCTCGTGTTCCTGTGGCTGGCCCACCGGCGCGGCACCATCGTGGCGCCCGGGGCTCGCCGTGCGGCGCGTGTCAACTCCACCGTTACACTGCCCCGATGATCGCTCGCCGAGGGATGCCGGAGATACCGGAGATACCGGTGCTGTGGCGACGGCTCGACGTCACCGTCCGGGACCTGCCGTTCGGAGTGCTCCTCCTGGTCGCGTCCCTGCTGCCGGCGCTGCGTGGCAACGGTACGGAGGTCGGCGGTCTGCCCACCCGCTCCGCCGACGTACTCGCCGGTGTCGCGGCCGTCCTCCAGTGCCTCCCGCTCGCCGTGCGCCGGCGGTGGCCGCACGTCTGCCTCGCCCTGGTGTCGATCGGCTTCGCCCTGGACCAGATCCGCGGCTACCACCTGTTCGCCGGTACCGCGCTGCCCATCGCGCTGCTGAGCGCCGGTTCGTATCTGGAGCGGTACCGGCGCGCGACCCTGGCCGTCGCCTCCATGGCGTTCGTCGCGCTCTCGGTCGAGCTGTACCGGCGCGGACCGGGCGAGCCGGTCGCCGAGTTCGTCACGTTCTACCTGGCGCTGGGCCTCGCGTGGGGCATCGGCACCTGGATGCGCTCCGCCCGGGCCGCGGAGGCCGAACGGCGGGGGCGGGTCGCCGAGGACGCCCGCAACGCCGAGCGCACCCGCATCGCCCGCGAACTCCACGACGTCGTCACCCACCACGTCACGGCGATGGTCGTCCAGTCCGAGGCGGCCCGGTACCTGACCGCCGCACCCGACCGGCTCGACCAGACGCTCGCCGCCGTCAGTGACACCGGCCGCCGGGCCATCACCGACCTGCGCCACCTGCTCGACCTGCTCAACCCGGACCACGGCACCGACCGGAACGCCCAGCCCAGGACACCGCCCGTCGGCCGGGTGCTCACGCTCGTGGAACAGACCCGCCGGGCCGGGCAGCCGGTGGAGTTCACCGAGGAGGGCACACCGGCGACCTCGACCGGCAGCGCCGACCTCGTGGCCTACCGTGTCGTGCAGGAGGCCCTGACGAACGCGCTCAAGTACGACCACGGCGGCCGGACCTCGGTCCTGGTCCACCACGGCGAAAGGGAGATCACAGTGCGGGTCGGCACGGACGGCACCGGCTCGGGCGCCGCGTCACCTGGCGGCAGCGGGCGCGGCCTGGCCGGACTGCGGGAACGGGTCGACGTCCTCGGCGGCGACTTCAGCGCGGACCGCCCGGAGGGTGGAGGCTTCGTCGTCAAGGCCCGGATCCCCGCGGGGAACCCGTCATGAGCGCACCGCTCCGCGTCCTGATCTGCGACGACCAGGTGATGATCCGCGCCGGCCTGGCGACGATCGTCGACGCCCAGCCCGACCTGGAGGTGGCGGGCGAGTGCGGTGACGGGCAGGCCGCGGTCGAACTGGCCGCCGAAGTACGGCCGGACGTGGTCGTGATGGACGTACGGATGCCGGTGATGGACGGCATCGAGGCCACCCGGCGGCTGGCGGGCGCGGGGGTGGAGCACCCCGTCAAGGTCCTCGTGGTCACGACGTTCAACCTCGACGAATACGTCTACGAGGCGCTGCGCGCGGGCGCGAGCGGGTTCCTGCTCAAGGACGCGCCGCCGGACCGCCTGCTGCACGGCATCCGGACCGTGGCGATGGGCGCGGCGCTCCTCGACCCCGACGTGACGCGCCGCCTCGTCGGCCGTTACGCCGCCCGCATCCGGCCCGCCGGCGGCCCCGCCGAGAACCTTCCCCTCACGCCCCGCGAGACGGAGGTGCTGTGTCTCATCGCGGACGGCCTCTCCAACAGCGAGATCGCCGCGGCCCTGGTGATCAGCCCCGAGACGGTCAAGACCTTCGTCTCCCGCATCCTCACCAAACTGGACCTGCGCGACCGCGTCCAGGCCGTCGTGTTCGCCTACCGCCACGGGCTGGCCACCTGACGCGCCGGATCAGGTCCGCAGCCGGTGCCGCATCTGCGTCAGGCGCCGGTCGAAGCGCAGATTGAACCAGACCAGCCAGCCCATCGCCGCCACGGCGAGCGCGAGGGCCAGGCTCCCGGCGGTCACCGAACCGGAGACGAACCAAAGGGCAGACGTACCGAAGAAGATGAGGGCCAGCAGGGGAAACGCCCACCAGCGGTTGCGACGCAGCCGCCGCTGACGGGAGTCGACCAGCGCGGCCATCTCCCGGCGCTGCTCCGGGTCCTCGGGCGGCCGGCCGCCCTTGAGGATCCGCCGCTCCATGGCGGGCACGTCCTCGGGCTCGGCACCGGTGTCCCGGGCGTCCTGGCGCCTGCGGCGGCGTACCAGGAACACGACCCAGACACTCATCAGGGCGCCACCGACGACCGCATACGGCCAGGAGTCGAGCCCGTTCGCGATCAGCCGGATCACCACGCCCACGCCCAGTGCGACCAGGCCGATCACCGACAGCCTGTCCCGCCAGTCCTGCCCCAGGGCCCCGTCGCCTCGCTCGCGTCTGTTCATGTCCACCTCTCGGTCGGCCGGATCGGGGGGTGACGTCACGTGTCCGTCCGGATACCCGCCCGCCGCCCGCGAACACTTCGGCGCCCACCGAAGCAACCGGCCCATAACGTCGGGCACATGAGCGACACGCACACCGCAACCACGGCCCCGCACCTCACCGACCTCGGCGTGGCCCGCGTGAGCCTCGGCTCACTGCTCTACCGGAGGGCCCTGGGCGCAGCCCTGGAGACGGCGGCCGACATCGCCGCGGGCCGGCCGCCGCGGGGCACGTCACCGGCGTACGAGGAGGTGGTCGCGCTGAGCGGCGGCTAGTCCGCGCGGGGCCAGTTCTCCAGCGCGACGTGCAGCGCGTCCACCGCCCGGTCCCAGGACGCCTGGACGGCACGCGGGGCGCCGAAGCCGCCGGCGGCCTCCAGGGCGCAGAACCCGTGGAAGGTGCTGCGCAGCAGTCGCACGGCATCGGTGAGGTCGGGTTCGGTGAGGCCGTAGGCGCGGAGCATGCCGTGGGTGATCTCGGCGGTGCGGCGCACGGCGGGGGAGTCGGCGACCAGGGACTGGTCCACGCGGATCTGCGTCGCGGCGTAACGGCCGGGGTGCCGCAGGGCGTAGGCGCGGTAGGCGCCCGCGAAGGCGGCCAGCGCCTCCTTTCCGGCCCGGCCGGCCACCGCCGCCGTGATCTCGTCGATCAGCTCGCCGCCGGCCAGCAACGCGACCCGCACACGCAGGTCCTGGAGGTTCTTGACGTGGGTGTACAGGCTCGCGTCCTTCACCCCGAAGTGCCGGGCGAGGGCGGAGACGGTGACGTTCTCGAAGCCGCTCGCGTCGGCGAGGTCGGCGGCGGCCGCGACGACACGGCCGGTCGTGAGACCCGCTCGGGGCATGCGCCACCTTCCTGACTCTCGGGACTCCTGGAGACCCCGGAGACCCCGGAGGCCTCCCGGGCGTCATGCTAGGCCAGCCGTCCCGAAAACCCTGCTGCGCCGACCACCCCTCGCTCCGTAGGGTGTCGCCGACCGTGGAGGGCGAGCAGGGGGAGACGACCGGTATGCGACGGCTGACGGCGACGACGGGATGACCCACGAGGCACGCGACGCCGACCGAGCCGCCGGACGCCCCGCGAAGGACACCCGGCCCCTGTGGCGGCAACGGGACTTCGGGGTCTTCTGGGCCGCGCAGACCCTCTCCGTCCTCGGCGACTCCTTCGCGCTGATCGCCCTGCCCCTGCTGGTCCTGGAAGCCACCGGCTCGATCGCCCGGATGGGCCTGCTCACGGCCGTGGGCGGCGCCGCCGCGGTCCTCGCGGCCGTGTTCGCCGGGGCCGTGGTCGACCGCGTCGACCGCCGCAAGCTGCTCATCGGCTGCGACCTCGTCCGGATGGTCATGTACGGACTGGTCCCCGTCGTCTGGCTCTTCGGCCCCCAGATCTGGCTCCTGTACGTCGTCCTGCCGCTGTGCGAGGCCGTCGGCATGCTGTTCGCCGTCGGCTATGTCACCGTCGTACGCAGCCTGGTCGGCACGAAACAGCTCACCGAGGCCAACGGACGCCTCAACGCCACCGCCGCCGCGGCCGGCGTGCTGGGCCCGCTGTGCGCCGGAGTGGTGGCCGGCTGGTCGGGACCGGCCACCGCCATCGGCGTCGACGCGGCCAGCTTCGGCGTCTCGGCCGCCTGCGTCGTCTTCGTCCGCTTCCGGTCCCGCCCCGCCGACGACACCCCGGCCACCGGCAGGCGGCCGGGCCTCTGGCAGGACCTGCGCACCGGCATCGCCTTCCTCCGCCGGCATCCGGTGCTGCGCTCGCTCACCGTGCTGCTGTGCGGGTTCAGCTTCCTCACCCTCGGCCTGAACGACCTGGTCATCTACCACCTCAAGCACGACCTGGGCCGCGACGACGGCACGGTCGGCACCGTCATGGCGGTCGGCGCGCTCGGCACCATCACCGGCGCGCTGCTGGTGGCCCGCGCGCGGCGCATGCTCGGCTTCGGCCCGACCTGGACCGGAGCGGTCGCGGTGTGCGGGCTGGCCTTCGCCGGTCTCGGCTGGGTGAGCGAGGTACCCGCGGTCGCCCTGCTGAGCGCCGCCTTCCTGGCCTGCGTCGGCATGGCGGGCACCTGCTCGATGTCCCTGCGCCAGGAGGTGACCCCGGAGCACCTGCTCGGCCGCGTCACCTCCGCCTTCTGGACCCTCCAGTACTCGGTGGCCCCCATCGGCGCCGCCGTCCTCACCTGGGCGGCGGAGGAACGCGGCACCACACCGGTCGCCCTGGCGGCGGGCACCTGCTGCGTCCTCCTCGCGACGACCGCGTTGTTCACCCCGATCCGCCGGGCGGGGCGGGCCTAGGGCATTTCTGGACGTGCCGTTGACCAGAAAGTTGAGCGGAGTCGGAAAGTGATCGAGTCGGCCGAGGAATTCATCAGGCTGCGCTTCAGCGATGTCCCCGAGGAATACGGCAGGGCGAGTACTGAGTCCGCAGTCCCCGATGTGTGGCGGGAGGTCATCGAACGGCACCCGGAAGCTCGTTTCTGGGTCGCGCAGAACAAGACGATTTCCTTGGAGATCCTCCAGGTACTCGCCGGCGACCCGGACCCAAGGGTGCGGGCCATGGTGGCGAGCAAGCGGAAGCTGACACCCGACCTCCTGAACATGCTGGCAGCGGACCCCGACGAATCGGTCAGGCTCACCGTCGCCCGCCACAAGAGTGTGCCGAAAACATGACGGAGAACCCAATGTTCACGATCCATGGCATTCGGCCACACGGACGACACACCGTTGAGATCGACGAGTACGTCCCTCTGACCATTCAGTGGCCGGGTTACGCGCGACTTCGGCAGACGCCGCAGGCCGTTGTCCTCGATGCAGGTGCGTCCTTGGTCGAGGTCAAGACGGACCGCGACAGCGGAGCGGTGGTGGAGCTTGTACTGGTCGACACGGGCCGCCCCGAGCACAGCGACACCCCGCTGTTCGTGCCCCGCGTCCTGGAGTCCGGTATTCCAGCACTGTCATACGCCGAGTCCGCCCAGGACGGCTCGGTGGGTGGCGTCCAGCTGTACTCGGATGGGCTGCGTGTTCGCTTCGGACAAGAGCGCGTGTCACGGGCTGTCGGCGATCCAGATGCGGGTTTCGGATTCTCGGAAGCGGGACACCTGGTCGAGTTCGGCGTGCGGCTCGATCTCGACCGCATGGCCCGACTGCGGGCTGCGTGGGGCCTCGGGTGACCGATCCATCTCGCGCTGAACGAGCCCGCCTGGCCCCGACGTCCCCCCGGTCACCCGCCCAGCACCCCGCGTACGAACGCGTTGGTGAACTTGCCCGCCGGGTCCAGCGTCCCGGACAGGGACCAGAAGTCGTCCAGCCGTGGGTAGAGCGTCCGGAGTTCGTTCGCAGGGGTCGTGAAGACCTTGCCCCAGTGCGGGCGGGCCGCGAACTGGGTCAGGGCCTGCTCCAGGCGGCGTACGACCGGCAGCACCGCCGTCGTGTCCTCGACCCAGGTGAAGTGTGCTGCCACGGTGTCCCGCCCGTAAGACGGGCTCAGCCACTGCGCGTCGGCGGCCACCGTGCGTATCTCGCAGGTCTGGAGGACCGGCGCGAGGACGTCCCGGATCGCGTCCATCGCGTGCAGGGCGTCCAGGGCGTGCTCGCGCGGCATCAGGTACTCCGACTGGAGCTCGGCCCCGCTGCTGGGCACGAAGTCGGCCCGGAAGTGCGGCAGCCGCTCGTGCCAGGGCCCGGGCACCCCGAACTGCTCCGTGCAGTTCACCGCGGGCATGCCCGGCACCGGGTGCATCTTGTCCACGGCCGGCGCCGCGTACGGGAACTCCGGCAGGGGCTGGTCGGTGCGTCGCTTCAGCCACACCTGCCGGAAGCCGGGCGCCCGCCAGTCGGTGAACAGGCTCACGCTGTAGGCCGACGCCATCACCGTCTCGAACGTCGCCGTGTCGAGACCGGCCAGCGGCAGTTCGGTGAAGACGTGCTGCTCGACCTCGTACGCCGGCTCCAGGTCGAGGGTGAGGGCGGTGACGACACCGAGCGCGCCGAGGGAGGTCACCGCGCCGTCGTAGCGCTCGTCGCCCCGTGCGAGGACCAGCTTCGAGCCGTCCGCCGTGATCAGTTCCACCTCGCGCACCACCGACGCCAGCGAGCCGTTGCCCACCCCGGAGCCGTGCGTGCCGGTCGCCACCGAACCGGCCACCGAGATGTGCGGCAGCGACGCCATGTTCGCCAGCGCGAGGCCCCGCGCGTGCACCCGCCGGGCCAGCTCCGCGTACCGGACGCCGCCGCCCACCCGCACCGTGCGGGCCGCGGTGTCGACGTCCACCTCGGACGGCAGGTCGGCCAGCGAGAGCAGGACACCCCCGTCCCCGGGCTCGGCGATCTCGTTGAAGGAGTGCCCGCTGCCCAGCACCCGCAGCCGCGCACTGTCCGCCACCAGGGCCCGCAGCGCGGCCGGCGAGCGCGGCCGCAGCAGCTCCTTGGCCGTGTAGGTGATGTTGCCGGCCCAGTTGGTCACAGTGACGTCGCTCATACCGCGGAAACCTACCCGGCGCGCCTGGAAGGGGCCCCGGGCGGGAAGCCGCACGCGCGGGGGCATACCGTGAGAAGTCGAACGCCTGAGCCGGGAGGAGACACGGATGGGCAGCCGTACCGCGCTGGTCGAGGATCTTATGGAGCGCTTTCCGCACGTACCGCGGGAAGCCGTCTTCAAGGAGGACCTGCTCCGCGGCGGGGTGGCCTTCGACCCCTCCGCGCTGAGCGACAACGAGTCCGGCGACGTCAAGCCGAAGTCGTACTTCATCTTCTCCTTCGACCACGGCACCCTGCCGGAGCTGGGCGAGGCCGCGCTGCGCCGCCCGCCCGAGGAGATCATCCTCACCGGCGGCCCCTACGACCTGCGCCGCACCGTGGTCTCGGTGCGCGTGAACCCGTCCTCGCCGTACCGCGTCGCCTCCGACGAGCACGGCCAGCTCGGCCTGTACCTCGACGGCAAGCGCATCTCCGACGTGGGCGTGCCGCCGATGCCGGAGTACTACCGCCACAAGCTCGCCAACGGGAAGTCGGTCATGGAGGTGGCCCCGACCATCCAGTGGGGCTACCTGATCTACTTGACCGCGTTCCGGGTCTGCCAGTACTTCGGCGCCAAGGAGGAGTGCCAGTACTGCGACATCAACCACAACTGGCGCCAGCACAAGGCGGCGGGCCGCCCCTACACGGGCGTGAAGGACGTCGACGAGGTCCTCGAAGCGCTCGACATCATCAACACGTACGACACGGCCAAGACGTCCACCGCCTACACGCTCACCGGCGGCGCGATCACGTCGAAGGTCCAGGGCCTGGACGAGGCGGACTTCTACGGGCGCTACGCCAAGGCCATCGAGGAGCACTTCCCCGGCCGCTGGATCGGCAAGGTCGTCGCACAGGCCCTGCCCAAGGACGACGTCCAGCGCTTCAAGGACTACGGCGTCCAGATCTACCACCCCAACTACGAGGTGTGGGACGAGTACCTGTTCAAGATGTACTGCCCGGGCAAGGAGCGCTACGTCGGCCGCGACGAGTGGCACAAGCGCATCCTCGACTCCGCGGACGTCTTCGGCGCGCGCAACGTCATCCCGAACTTCGTGGCGGGCGTGGAGATGGCCGAGCCCTTCGGCTTCAAGACGGTCGACGAGGCCATCGCCTCCACCACCGAGGGCCTGCGCTTCTTCATGTCGAAGGGCATCACGCCCCGCTTCACCACCTGGTGCCCCGAGCCCACCACCCCGCTCGGCAAGGCCAACCCGCAGGGCGCGCCGCTGGAGTACCACATCCGGCTGCTCCAGGCCTACCGGCAGACGATGGAGGAGTTCGGCCTCTCCTCGCCCCCCGGCTACGGCCCGCCCGGCGCCGGCAACGCGGTCTTCTCGGTCAGCTCCTTCATGGACAGCCTCCCGGAGGACGCGCCCGTCGAGGTGTGAGCGGACACCGGCGCCCCGGCCGGGAAAAGCGAGCAATAGCGCGCAACTTCTGCGCGATATTGCCTGTGTGTGCGGTGCGTACCAGAGTGGACTGACCGACGCACCGCACGCACAGGAGAACGCCCATGCCTGATCCCAGCCCCGGCGCCACGCGGGCCCACGACGCCCTGGAGGCCTCCCGGCAGCTCGTCGCGCGGCGCAAGGGGGTGCCGATGGTGGTCTCCCTGCTCGGCGCCCGGCAGGCCGCCGCGCCGGTGACGAGCAGCGCGGACGCCCGCCTCGCCGACCTCTTCGAGACCTGCCACCGGGAGCTGCACCCCGGCGGCGCCGACGACGAGGCCGCGCTCATCGAGACCCTCCAGGCCGTCGCGTACGACCGCCTCCTCGGCGGCGAGCGCGGCCCGCACACCTCTTCGGGGGGCACGCCGGCCGCGCTCGGAAGCGGCCCGCGCGCAGGTCGGAGAGGGTGGCGTCGTAGCCGATCGCGGCGGGGTCGGGGTCGCCGAGCTGACCGCGCTCGCCCGGGACTACGCCATCGTCACCCCCGACGACCTGGACCGCTTCATGCGCACCGGTGAGTGGGAGCAGGACCGGCCCGCCCTCCTCGTCGCGATCTACGAGGGGTACCGCGACAACTACGACGTGGCCGCCGCCGCGTGCGAGGAGGCGGGCGTCACCGGCTGGTTCTTCGTCTGCACCGCTTTCATGGACGCCCCCGCCGACCGGTAGTACGACTTCGCCCTGGACCACCGGATCAAGCTGGTCGACGAGAACCCGCGCGGTGAACGCATCGCCATGACCTGGGACGAGGTGGCGGACCTGCACCGCAGGGGACACGTGGTCACCCCGCACACCGCCTCCCACGAACTGGCCGAACGCGTCGTGACCGAGGAGGACGTGCGCCGCGAGGTGGTCGAACCCAAGCGGCTGATCGACGCGGCCACCGGTGGCGACGCCGCCTGCACCGCATGGCTGGCCGGCACCCACTGGACCGGGCGGAGCGTCGCCGACCGCGCCCTCGTGGATGCCGGGTACCGGTACCTCTTCCGAGGGTGGCGCCCCGCAGGGAACGCGGCATCAGGGTGTTCCACCGCTCGCTCAGCGACGGCCAGACGCCGGACCGCTGGACGGCCACCGCACGCGGCAGGCGGTGCGCGAGACCGAGGACCATCATCATCACGTACTCGGCCATCGGCACCGGCGAGATGCCGCCGATGGAGGTGATGGGGACCGGCAGCTCCCACGCGGGCGTGCCCTTGAGGTGGTCGGCGCCGGAGGTGTCGAGCTGGATCCACTCCAGCGCCGGTGCCTGGCCGGGGCCGGGGAAGACCCCGCCGGTGTGCAGGACGCGGGTGCGCCGCCACACCTCGTCGGGGACGTCGGCGGCCTTCTCCGCCGTGATCTGGGTGATCTCCAGTCCCGGAACGCGCTCCCGCAGGCGGTCGAGCCAGGCGTCGGAGAAGGACAGGGTGCTGAGGTAGTGGACGGGGGCGGGGAGTGGACGGGGGTGCCGGCAGAGGTCATTACTTGATTCCCGATCGTGCGAAACCCTGGACGAAGTACTTCTGGAATCACAGGAAGATGACGACCATGGGCAGGACGGACAGCAGCGCGAGCGCCATGATCGCGCCGTAGTTGGCGGTGTACTCGCCGTTCACGAACTGCATGCCGACGGAGAGCGTGTAGAGCCGCGAGTCCTTGAGGACGGTCAGCGGCCAGGCGAAGTCGTTCCACTGGTACAGGAACGGCAGCAGCGACAGCACGGCGACGAGCGGCTTGCACAACGGCAGCACCACGGTCACGAAGGTGCGTATCTGGCCGGCGCCGTCCATGCGGGCGGCCTCAAGGACCTCGTCGGGGATGCCCAGCATGAACTGGCGGGCGAGGAAGATGCCGAAGGCGGTGGAGGAGGCGGGCAGGATCACGGCCCAGAAGCTGCCGAACAGGCCCATGCCCGCTGTCCGCCCCGGCGAGCATGGCGGCGGCCAGCGACATCACCTTCGCGTCCGGCCCGACCCGGCGCCGTTGCCCACCCCGCCGAGGCAGACCTTCGCGTTCCTCGGCCCTGCCGACGAAGTTGCCTGCCGGGTCCGGTGGAACCGTCCGGTACTCCGGTCATCCCAGCTCAGCGGGTGCACCTCTCTGCGTCAGGCCCTCCCACGGCCCGTCACCGATCGGTGGATCCAGGGTCAGTGCGCGCCCCCGTCGGCCCTGGTCGGCCGTGGCGGTGGGGGAGCGACGCTGGCGCGCAGGACGACCTCACCGCCCACCCTCAGCACCCGTGACCGGGGCCCGCGCGGCTCGCGCAGGGCGAGTGCCATCACCTCCTGCCCCATGGCGGTGAGCGGCAGGGCCACCGTCGTGAGCGGCGGGGAGAGTTCCCTCACGAGGGGTATGTCGTCGAAGCCGGCCAGTGAGATGTCCTCCGGCACGCGTACGCCCTGCTCCCGGAAGGCGGCGAGCGCGCCGACCGCCATCACGTCGGTCACCGCGAACACGCAGGTGGGCCGTGCGCCGCGGGTGAGCAGCGCCCGTGCCGCCGTGTACCCGCCTTCGCGGGTGAAGGGCCCGTGCGCGATCCGCTCGGGCGGCAGCGCGACACCGGCCCGTGCCAGCTCGTCCCGGAAGCCGGCGAGCCGGTCGGAGACCGTTGTCAGCGAGGGCGGCCCGGTGAGCACCGCGAACTCCCGGTGCCCCAGGTCGAGCAGTGTCCTGGCCAGGGCCGAGGCGCCGCCCCGGTTCTCCGGCAGTACGGCGTCGACCCGCAGGCTGCGGTGCCGACTGACGACCGCGACACGTCCGCCCGCCCGCACATACGGGTCCAGTTCCGCGGCGAGCGCCCGCTCCCAGTCCCGGTCCTGAAAGCCGGAGCCGATCAGCAGGATGGCGCGGGCCCGCTGGGCGCGCAGTGTGGACACGTAGGCGATCTCGCGGGCCGGTTCACGGAAGGTGCTGGCCAGCATCACCAACAGGTCCTTCTCCGCGGCGGCGCGCATGACGCCGGCGGCGATCGCGGCGAAGTAGGGGTCGCCCACGTCGTGGCAGATCAGGCCCACGGTGTTGTTCGACGCACTGGCGAGTGCTTGGGCGTGGGCGTTGGGAATGTAGCCCAGCTGATCGGCGGCCGCGCGTACCCGGCTGCGCAGGTCCTCGCGGACCCGGGTGGTGCCGTTCAGGGCTCGTGACGCCGTTGCGAGGGACACGCCTGCCCTGCGGGCGACGGCGTCCAGCGTCACATGAGTCTGTGGTTCCCGTTCACTCACTTGCCCCCCTCGAACTTCGGGACGAGCTATTGACCGTGCGGACTGGCGGTCACTACATTGGCGGCACTCTATCAGAAAGCGCTTTCTGAAAGCCTTTTCTCGCCTGAGATCAATGAACCCGGCCGATCCGGACGGCTCTTCCCGACCGCTCCGGAGACCCAGGAGTTGACCGTGAGTCAGAGCGCCATCAAGGCACCATCCGCGCACGTGGCGGGAGTCGACAGGCGGAACAACCCGAGCGCGGGGGAGCGGGCGTCGCGGCTGCTGGAGCAGAGCTGGCGGCCCGTCGCCCTGTTGCTCGCGTGCTTCGCCGCATGGTGGGTGATCGCCGCCGCCGAACTGGTCGAGCCCTACCTCGTCCCCTCGCCCGGAGCGACCTTCGACGTGCTGACCGGGAAGGCCGACTACATGTGGCAGCACACATGGGTGACCACCTACGAGACGCTCCTCGGCTTCCTGATCGCCGTCGTCGTCGGGGTGTTCGCCGCCGTGGTGATGGTCTACTCGACCACCGTTGAGAAGACCCTCTACCCGATCCTGCTGTTCGCCCAGGTCGTGCCGAAGATCGCCATCGCCCCGCTGTTCGTCGTGTGGCTGGGCTTCGGCATCACACCGAAGGTCCTCATCGCGGTGCTGATCGCCTTCTTCCCCGTCGTCATCTCCATGGTGACGGGACTCAAGGCGGTCGACCCGGAGATGCTCCAGCTCTCCTCGACCATGGGCGCGAACCCCTGGCAGACCTTCGTCAAGATCCGCATGCCCGCCTCGCTGCCACATCTGTTCTCCGGCCTCAAGGTCGCGGTGACGCTCGCCGTGACGGGCGCGGTCGTCGGCGAGTTCGTCGGCGCCAACGAGGGACTCGGCTATGTGATTCTCCAGGCCAACGGCAACCTCGACACCCCGATGCTCTTCGCCGGTCTGCTGGTGATGTCCCTGATCGGTGTCGTCCTCTTCGTCCTCGTCGAGATCGCCGAGAAGCTGCTGCTCCCGTGGCACGCCAGCCGCCGCGAGACCGGCGTCACCACCACGTACTGACCTGATGACCGGCCACATGTCCCAAGCTGACAAGAAGGACCAGCCATGACTGCGCGCAGACTGCTTCTGACCGGCCTCGTACCGCTGCTCCTGGTCGCCACGGCCTGCGGGGAGGACGGCTCGGACACATCGACCAGCTCCTCCGGTAAGAAGCTGGACAAGGTGACGCTGACGCTCAACTGGTACCCGTACGGCGAACACGCGCCGTTCTACTACGGCAAGCAGCAGAAGATCTTCGAGAAGCACGGCATCGACATCGAGATCCGCGCCGGCCAGGGCTCCCAGAAGACGGTGCAGGCGACCGGTGCAGGACAGACCGACTTCGGCTGGGCCGACACGCCCGCCGTCCTGTCCGGCGTCGACGCGGGCGTCAAGGTCAAGAGTCTGGGCGTCTTTCTCCAGACCACTCCCGCGTCGGTGCAGTCCTTCGAGTCGCAGGGCATCAAGAGCCCCGCCGACCTCAAGGGCAGGACCATCGCGGGCACCGCCGGCGACGCACTCTCCAAGACGTTCCCGATCTTCCTGAAGAAGAACGGTCTCGCCGAGTCCGACGTCAAGGTCCAGAACACCGACCCGGCCGGCAAGATCGCCGCCGTGATCTCCGGCAAGACCGACGGACTGCTCGGTTACGCCAGCGACCAGGGCCCCACCATGCAGAACAAGGCCAAGAAGCCGGTCTCGTATCTGCGCTTCTCCGAGAACGGGCTGAACTTCTACTCCAACGGCCTCATCGCCGGCCAGCAGGTCCTCACCGGCAAGAAGGACCTCGCCGAGCGCATGGCGAAGGCGGTCAGCGAGTCGTTCGCCGCCGCGGAGAAGACACCGGAGCCGGCCGTCGCCTCGATGGAGGGCGCGAGTGAGCAGCTCCCGCCGAAGGAGGTCCTGTCCGAGCAGTTCGCCACGACGCTCACCCTCCTGCACACCCGGTCGACGCAGGGCAAGGCGCCGGGAGTCAACACCGAGGCCGACTGGCAGCAGACCATCGACGTCTTCGCCGAGGCGGGACTGGTGGGCAGCCCCAAGGCCGTGGCCGAGTACTGGGACAGCGCCACCGCGATGAAGGGATGACGATGCCCAGGAACACCACCGTGCGGGAGCCGGCAGTGACAAAGGACGGACGAAGCGGCGGGTCCGGCAGCACAGCGGCGGTCGGCATCAAGGACGTAGCGGTCCGCTTCCGTACCAAGAACCGTGACGTGACCGCGCTGACGGACGTCGATCTCGAGGTGCCCATGGGGCAGTTCGTCGCGATCGTCGGCCCGTCCGGATGCGGCAAGTCGACGCTGCTCAAGCTGGTCGCGGGGCTGCTCAAGCCGTCCACGGGCGATGTGCTGCTGAACGGCGAGCGGGTGCAGGGTCCACGCCGCGACATCGGCTACGTCTTCCAGCGCGCCGCCCTGCTGGAGTGGCGCTCGGCGCGCCGCAACATCCTGCTGCAGGCGGAGATGCGGAAGATGCCGGCGGAGCTGGGGCGCCGGCGCGCCGACGAACTGATCGCGATGACTGGCCTGAGCGGCTTCGAGGACGCGCTGCCGCACGAGCTGTCCGGCGGTATGCAGCAGCGTGTCGCCCTGTGCCGCGCCCTGCTGCACGAGCCGCCCGTCCTGCTCATGGACGAGCCGTTCGGTGCGCTCGACGCGCTCACCCGCGAGCAGATGAACACCGAACTCAACCGCATCTGGCGGGAGACCGGCACCACCGTGCTCCTGGTCACCCACTCCATCTCCGAGGCCTGCTACCTCGCGGACCGGGTGGTGGTGATGAGTCCGAGGCCCGGCACCATCACCGAGATCATCGACGTGGCTCTGCCCTCGGAGCGCGACTACACAGAGACGATGGGGCGGCCCGAGTTCCGGGAGGCCACCACCCACATCCGCGGCCTGCTCGGCGCGGTATCCGCGCAGGACTGAGCCGGGCGCGGACGTCGTCCCGCCGACACCAGTGGACGTGACCCGGACGCGGTCTCCGTGCAGGACCGGGGAACGCGGAAGGAGCCCTGCACCACCCCTGACGGGGGGGGGAGGGGTCCATGGCTGGTGCCGTGAGTACCAGGGGTTTGCCAGGTTGGTGTATATTTTGATTTCCGTGGTGAAAGGGTAC
>NZ_JBHXNW010000079.1:0-4997 GCF_042717365.1 Streptomyces sp. NPDC058534 | reverse complement strand
GCCCCGCCCACACCTGTCGCGGGCCCCCGCCCCGGCTCCCCGTCCGGCCCGGGGTACGGCGGATCGCCCCGCCCCCCCCCCCCGCGGGGGGGCCCAGGGCTCCTTCGCTCGTCCGGTCAGTACCTGAGGTTCGCCAGGTAGGTGTAGCTGTTCTTTGCCGTGGTGAACGGGTCCGCCGGGGCGTCGTGCTCCACCAGCCACTGCTTCACACCGCCACTGCGCGCCGTGTCGAACATCGCGGCGAAGTCCAGGACACCGGAGCCGACATCGGCGAAACCGCCGCTCGGGGCCATGTCCTTGACATGCAGCGCGGGGAACCGCCGGCGGTGCTCCACGAAGAGGTCCTGCGGGTCGCTGCCGCCGCCCTTCGCCGCCCAGTAGACGTCCAGCTCGAAGCCCACCAGCTCGGGGTCGGTCTCCCGCAACAGGATGTCGTACAGGTTCTCGCCGTCCACGACCTGGTGGTCCGCGCCGTGGTTGTGGAACAGCAGCGGGCCGAGACCCGCGTTGCGTGCGGCGAGCCCGGCCTTGTTGAACTCCCGGGCGGCCTCGCGGAATCCGGCCGGGGTGTGCATCGCGCCGGGCAGGCTGGGCACCACGATCCACCGGGCGCCGAGGGTGTGGATGTCCTCGAGAGCCTTCGGCAGACCGCTGCCCCGCACGGTGTCGTAGCCGACGTGCTCCAGGACGGCCCGCAGGTGCGTCTCGTCGAGCATGGAGCGGATGGCGGCGGCGCTGTTGCCGTGCCGGCCGCTCACACCGACGGTCTTGTAGCCGATCTGTGCGAGCCGGGCGAGGGTCCCCTTGAAGTCCGCCGCCAGGGGGGTGCGCATGGTGTAGAGGTGCATGCCGATCCCGGACGGCGGGATGCGGCGCCGGCGTCGTGCCCCCTCAGAGGCAGTCTCCGCCGCCTCCGCCGCGTTCGCGAGTGAGCCCGTCGCCATGACCGTCGTGGCCGCCGCGGCGGCTCCGAGAGCCTTGCCGAGGAATGCGCGTCTGGTTCCGCTCATCGGACTCCTTGTCTCAACTGACATTGATGTGGACCGAGTTGGTGGTCGTGTCGCCCTGATCGTCGGTGACCGTGAGGTGCGCGGTGTAGATGCCGGCGCGGGCGTAGGTGTGGGTGGTGGTCGCCTTCTCCTCACCGGTCGGCTTGCTGTTGTCGCCGAAGTCCCAGTGGTACGAGGCGGCCGTCCGGCCCTCGGGCAGCGTGACCTTCCCGGCCAGCTGGACGGTGAGTGGGGCGGCACCGGTCGCCGGCGTGGCCGTGACCTTGACCTTGGCCCCCTGGCGTTTCTCCACACCGGCGCCGTTGAAGTGCAGCCAGTCCACGGCGAACAGGTCGGGCTTGTCGGCCGACCACTCGGGGTTGCTGAAGACCGCGTACAGCTTCGTCGTCCCGCCCGGGTTCACCAGCGGTGTCGTCGGGGAGACGATGTTGCCGTAGCCGCCCGTGTTCGGCACGGTCACCTTGCCGAGCAGTGCGCCGGTGGGCGACCCCGCACGGAACTCGACGGTTCCGCCGATGCTGCCGGAGGACGCTCCGACGGTCACGGAGTCGATCCCCTTGAGGCTGACCGGGTCGAAGCCGATCCAGTCGCCGTCCTCGATCTCGATGAGCCGCTTGCCGCCGGAGGCGTCGCTGCGGTCGCCCACCTCCACTCCGTCGTGCGCGCCGCCCGTCGACGTCATGTGCTCGGCCTCGCGGAATGTGGTGCGCAGCGTCAGCGAGGCGGAGCCGGTCAGCGCCGGAACGCCCGGTGCGGCCTTGTCCTCGTACTGGGCGGTGATGCCGTAGTAGAGGTTCTGGCCGGGGCCGTGGCTGTCGCCGGCGTCGGTCGCGATCTCGCCGGCGCATCCGGTGTAGTTGTCCAGCGGGTGCAGATGGGAGTCGTGTCCGAGCTGCGACTGGACGACGACGCGTGAGCAGTCGATCCTGCGGCCGTCCTCCTTGTCCTTGACCTTCACGGTGAAGGGGATGGTGTCGCCGAAGCTGAACATCCCGCCGTTCGGCGGCTGCTGGATGGTGACCTGCGGCCGGGTGTTGCCGACGGTGATGTCCTGGACGGCGAGGCCGGTCAGTCCTCCGGGCCCGGTGACGGTGAGCCGGGCCGTGAAGCGGCCCTTCTCGCGGTACACGTGCGTCGGGTTCGCCTCCGTCGAGTCGGTGGTGCCGTCGCCGTCGAAGTCCCAGGCGTAGGTGACCGGCTTGTCGCCGGGCAGCCCGGAACCCTCGCTGGAGAACGACACGGTCAGCGGCACGGAACCGGTGTCCGGCGTGGCCGTTGCCTTGGCGTTCGGCAGCCGGTTGTCGCCGACGTAGTCGATCCGGTAGATGCCGGAACCTTCGTTGCTGCCGCCGCGGCCGGTGCCGCTGCCGAGTCCGAAGTCGATGACGTACATCGCGCCGTCGGGGCCGAACTCGGCGTCGAAGGGCTGGTTCCACTTCATGTCGCCGAAGACGGTGTTGATCGAATGCAGGTCACCCGCCTTCACCGGCTGGAAGCGGGGGTCGGTGAACGTCTGGTCCTGCTGCTGGAAGGAGAAGGTCTTGAACCACTTGCGGGTCAGCTCGTAGTTGAACCACTTCCCTTCGAAGGCCTCCGGGAACTTGCCCTGGTAGGCGTTCTCCGGGTCGAAGTCGTAGACGGGGCCGCCCATCGGGCCGCCACCGCCGGTACCGAGCTCCGGGAACTCGGCGGATGCCGAGTACGCGTACCAGACCGTCGCCGGCTGGGCGGGCGGCAGCTCGGTCAGACCGGTGTTGTTCGGCGAGTCGTTGACCGGCTTCGCGCAGTCGAACTTGGGACCTGAGGTCTTCGCCTGGAAGTCGTAGTCGTTGAACGGGGTGTTGTTGCCCACGCAGTAGGGCCAGCCGAAGTTGCCCGCTTCGGTGATCCGCATGTACTCGACCGTGCCTTCGGGGCCGCGGTCCGGCTTGGCCGCGCGGGCGTCGGGCCCGTAGTCGCCGACCATCAGGGCGCCGCTGATCGGGTCGGTGGTGATACGGAACGGGTTGCGCATGCCCATCGCGTAGATCTCGGCACGCGTCTTCTCGGTGCCGGGTGCGAAGAGGTTGCCCTCGGGCACGGAGTAGGTGCCGTCGTCCTTCGGTGTGATGCGCAGGATCTTTCCGCGCAGGTCGTTGGTGTTGCCCGCGGTGCCCTGGGCGTCCCAGGCGCGACGCCCCTCGCCCTCGTCGATCGGCGTGAAGCCGTCGGACGCGAACGGGTCGGTGTTGTCGCCGGTCGCGGCATACAGGTTGCCGTCCTTGTCGAACGCGAGAGAGCCGGCCATGTGCGAGTTGGCCCTGCCCTCCCCGCGGAGCGTCGGGATCGTCAGCAGCCGCTTCTCGGACGCGGGGTCGATGGTGTTGCCGGTAACCGTGAACCGGGAGAGGTTCAGGCGTTTCTCGGTCTTGTCGGAGTGCAGCAGGTAGAGCCAGTTGTTCTCGGCGAAGCCGGGGTCGAGCGCGAGCCCGAGCAGGCCGTCCGACTGGCTCGTCATCTCCGGGGTGTACGCGAAGTCGAGCGCGGTCGTGACCTTCAGCGTCCGCTGGTCGATCACCTTGACCTTGCCGGTGCGCTGGATGAAGAAGACACGCCGGTCGGGCGCCACGGCCAGCTCGAAGGGGTCGGCCAGATCGCTGGTGGCCAGCGCGGTGCGCTGGAAGGCACCGGTCTTGGTCGCCGTGCAGTCACCGGGCTTGTTGCCGGCGGCCCACTGGATGCCGCCGAGCATATGCTTGAGGAAATCCGCCTCCTGGAACGCGGACTTGGCGTGGCCGCCCGCGGTGAACCAGGAACGCCCGCCGTCGTAGTTCTGGCACCAGGACCACGGCTGGTCGACGCCCTCGTCGAGGCCGGTGACGCCGTCGCGCACCTTGACCTGGGCGAGGGTGTGCACCTTGCCGGTGGGGTTGGTGCGCCAGTTGTACCACTCCTCGGTGCGCTCCCAGAGTTCGGGAAGGCCCTCGGTGGAGGGGTGGGACCGGTCGAGCACCTTGATCCGGCCGGTCTGCACGGCCGGGTGCTTGTCGAAGATGGCGCCGACCAGGCCTTCGTACCATGACCAGTCGCGCTCGCTCGCCGACGCGGCGTGCAGGCCGACCCAGCCGCCGCCGCCCCGGATGTACTTCTGCAGGGCGGCTCGCTGAGGGGCGTCGAGCAGATCGCCGCTCTCCGGGGTGGAGTTGGTGTTGTTGAAGACGATCGCCTGGAAGCGGGCGAGGTTCGCGTCGGTGAACGCCGAGGCGTCGTCGGTGGCTTCGACCTCGAAGCCGTTCTCGCTACCGAGCTTCTTGATGGCCTCGATACCGGCGGGGATCGAGTCGTGGGTGAAGTTGGTGACCTTGGAGAAGACGAGTACGCGGTAGGGCGCTGCTTCGGCACGGGGTGACAGGGTCACTCCGAGGCTGAGGAGCAGCGCCAGCAGTGCGGTGATGACGGAGACGGGGGAGATTGCGGTGCGAAGGGCTCTCGGCCGTTCATGCCGTCTGGGGTGATGATCACTCATGGCGCTCCCGGTGCTGGTGGGGCCTGCGGGGCTGGAAAGCGCTTTCTCAATACGCCGCACAGCGTAGGTTCCGGCGTTGCGGAGGGTCAATGGGTCGGAAGTGCGCAGTGTGGCACGGCAGTTGTGGGCCTGTGGCAAATCTGCCGTTGTCCGGTGGTGTGAGAGGAGGGCCGGGCGACCCGGCCCTCCTGCTCGATCCTGCTCGATCCTGCTCGGACGCTCCGGGGCGCACGTTCCGGTGGAGGTCAGACGGTGACCGCGCCGTCCGAGGCGGAGCCCACCGTGGCGACGTACTTGCTGAAGACGCCGCGTTCCGCGAGGCGCTCCGGGCGGGTCCAGGCGGCGCGGCGGCGTTCGAGTTCTCCCTCGTCGACGAGGAGGTCGAGGGTCTCGGCGGCCGAGTCGACGGCCCCCGTGTCGCCCGCCCCGAACCAGGCGCATGGGCCCCCCCCGGGACCCCCGGGTGGATATTAAAAAAAAAC
>NZ_JBHXNW010000078.1:0-43403 GCF_042717365.1 Streptomyces sp. NPDC058534 | reverse complement strand
GGGTGGGTGTGCGCTGTTGGGGCCGGGCCGCCCTCGGGCCGCTTTCCGGCGTTCGCCGGGGTGCGGATCCCGCGCCCCCGCAGCAGCCTGAAGTCATGGCACATCCACCGGAGCACCCGCACATCGTCGTCCACTCCCCCGCCCTCGACGGATCCCGCCGGGTCACCTCCGGCGACGAGACGCTCGGCGTCGCCTCGCACTCCGACGACGTCGCCGAGCTGCTGCGGCTGGCCGACCTGTACGTGACCGACGTCGAGGACAGCGAGATGGTCGAGTGGCAGGGCGGCGGCCCGGACGACTGGCCGGGGCTGCACGAACACCACGAGCACCACGACGGCTGAACGCGCGTAGGCGCCCTCCACAGCGGGCACAACCCGGGCAATACCGGGGCGCACGGGGGTGGTGTCATGGATGACGGATGGCGGGTCCAGCTCGAACCGCACGAGGTCGCGCTGCTGCGCGGCGGCCCCCGCGCCGCCGTGACGGTCGCCGTGGTGGACCTGTATCTGCGGGGCGCCGTCGACGCCGGCCCGGCAGGCACCGTACGGGCCCGGCGGTCGGAGCCGGGGACGGCCACGACCGCGCTCCCGCCGCTGGCGGAGGCGGTGCGGTGGACTCTCGACGAAGAGCCCCTCGGCATACGGAAGCTGACCCGGCACCCGGACGTCCGCCTGGCTGTGGCGCTGATGCGCATCCCCTTGGCGGAGGACGGGTTGCTGCGCTACCCGCTGCTCGGTCCGACCCGTGCCGCCCGCCGCCGGGTGCGGCTCCTGCGGGAGCTACACCCGCTGCCCGCGAGCCGGCGTGGTCTGACGGCCGAGGACAGACTCCTCGCCGTCGCGCTGCACGACGTGGCCGCCTTGCGTGTCCTCCTGCCCCGTTTCGCCCTGCGGGCCGGGCTCGTCGAACGGGTCGAGGTGGCCGACAAGGGCATGCTGAAGCACTCCCGGCGCGACGGACGCGGCGGCTCAGGAGGGGGCATGGCGTACTACTGCGGCGGTGGGGGCGGAGGCGGCGGCTCCGACTGAGCGGCGGACACGGCCCGACACACCGGAGAGCGGCCCGTCCTCGTGGGCACGGGCCGCTCTCGGCAGTCGGTGGATACGCGTCAGACCTTCAGCGGCCGGATCGCCGTCGGGGCGTGCCCGGGCTCGGTCGCGACCTCCTCGAACTCCACCACGTTGCCGATGTCGTTGGTGCCCGACATCGAGATGTTGGTGATTCGCTCCAGGATCGCCTCGACGACGACCGGCACCCGGTGCTCGGCGGCGAGCTTCTTGGCCTGCTCCAGCGCCGCGCCCAGCTCGTTCGGGTCGGTCACCCGGATCGCCTTGCAGCCCAGGCCCTCGGCGACCTTGACGTGGTCGACGCCGTAGACGCCCAGCTCGGGCGAGTTGATGTTCTCGAACTCCAGGTTGACCTGGAAGTCGATCTCGAACGCGCGCTGCGCCTGACGGATCAGGCCCAGGTAGGAGTTGTTGACCAGGACGTGCACGTACGGGATCTTGTGCTGCGCGCCGACGGCCAGTTCCTCGATCATGAACTGGAAGTCGTAGTCGCCGGAGAGCGCCACGACCTGGGCGTCGGGGTCGGCCTTGGCGACGCCGAGCGCGGCCGGGACGGTCCAGCCGAGCGGGCCGGCCTGGCCGCAGTTGATCCAGTGCCGCGGGCGGTAGACGTGCAGCATCTGGGCGCCGGCGATCTGGGAGAGGCCGATGGTGGAGACGTACCGGGTCTCCGGGCCGAAGGCCTTGTTCATCTCCTCGTAGACGCGCTGCGGCTTGATCGGGATGTCGTCGAAGTGCGTACGGCGCTGGAGCGTGGCCTTCTTCTCCTGCGCGGACGCGGCCCACGCGGAGCGGTCGGGCAGCTTGCCGGCCGCCTTCAGCTCCTTGGCCACCTCGACGAACAGCTCCAGCGCGGCCTTGGCGTCGGAGGCGATGCCGTAGTCCGGGGCGAAGATCTTGCCGATCTGGGTCGGCTCGACGTCGACGTGGACGAACTTCCGCCCCTCCGTGTAGACGTCGATCTTGCCGGTGTGGCGGTTGGCCCAGCGGTTGCCGACGCCGAGGACGAAGTCGGACTCCAGGAAGGTCGCGTTGCCGTAGCGGTGCGAGGTCTGCAGGCCGACCATGCCGGCGTTCAGCTCGTGGTCGTCGGGCAGCAGGCCCCAGCCCATCAGGGTCGGCACGACCGGGGTGCCGGTCAGCTCGGCGAACTCCACCAGCAGATCGGCGGCGTCGGCGTTGATGACACCGCCGCCGGCCACGATCAGCGGGCGCTCGGCGGCGTTGAGCATGCCGATCGCCTTCTCGACCTGGGCGCGGGTCGCGGCCGGCTTGTAGACCGGGAGCGGCTCGTAGGTCTCCGGGTCGAACTCGATCTCGGTCAGCTGGACGTCGATCGGCAGGTCGATCAGGACCGGGCCGGGGCGGCCGGAGCGCATCAGGTGGAACGCCTGCTGGAAGACGCCGGGGACCTGGGCGGCCTCCAGGACGGTGACGGCCATCTTGGTCACCGGCTTGGCGATGGAGGCGATGTCGACGGCCTGGAAGTCCTCCTTGTGGATCACCGCGGTCGGCGCCTGGCCGGTGATGCACAGAATCGGGATGGAGTCGCCGATCGCCGAGTACAGGCCGGTGATCATGTCGGTGCCGGCCGGTCCCGAGGTGCCGATGCAGACGCCGATGTTGCCGGGGTGGGTACGGGTGTAGCCCTCGGCCATGTGCGAGGCGCCCTCGACATGGCGGGCGAGGGTGTGCTGGACGCCGCCGGACGCCTTGAGCGCCGCGTAGAAGGGGTTGATCGCCGCGCCCGGCACACCGAACGCGTCGGTGACACCCTCGCGCTTGAGAATCTCAACTGCCGCTCGGGCAGCGGTCATACGAGCCATCGAGTACTCCTGCTCCGGCTGTCGGATTCGCACTCCCGTCGCGCCCCGCGGTGAGCTTCTTCCGTAGCAACTTCCGTATAGCGAAATTTGTTTTCTACGATCTGGAAGTAATGTAAGTGGGCAGCCGAGGGCAGTCAAGAGAGGACGATGGGGTCATGTCCGAGACCATCTCGGTGTGCTGCACGGCCTGCGGGCGTCGGCACCGCTACACGGCACCCTCGTATCCGTGCGCGTGCGGGGAGCCCGTCGCGCCCGCGCTCGATCCGCACGGGGCCGCGACCGCGGTCACCCACCGGGCGTGGGACGAGGAGTGGGTCGGCGTGCGCTGCGCGGCCTGCGGGGAACGCAGCCGGTGGCCGCGGCCGGAGCTGGGGTGCCCGTGCGGGACGGTGCTGTGCGTGCCGGTGGACGACGCGGCCCCGGGCCGGTCCGGGCGCGCCCCCGGGTCACGGGTCCCGGCCCACCGGGCGGTCCCGATCCGCACCGCGCGCGACGCGGTCACCGCGGCCGTGCTGTATCTGCGCGGGCTGGGGCACCGGGACGTCCGCCGCGCAGACCAGCGGCCGCTGTCCGGCATCGGGCTGGCCGCGGCCGGCCTCGTCGTCCAGGTGGATCCGACGGTGGGCCCGGCCTCGGTGCGGGACCTGGAGTGCCTGTGGCTGACGGGCATGGCGGAGTCCGCCCAGTGCGTCTACTTCTCGCTCGCCGGGTACGCCGAGGACGCGCGCGCCCGCGCCGATCTGCTGGGCGTCGCGCTCTTCGTCCTCGAGCCGACGGGTGTGCCGCGTCCGGATAACGCGCCGGCCGTGGCGCTGGACGCCACGGCCGACTGAGAGGTGCTGCTGGGGAGTACCGCGGTGACTACCTCGCCGCGTACCCGAAGGTGGTGCCGACGGCGGGGAGCCCGCCCTGTCCCGGCTGGTAGGCGGTGACGGCGGCGGTGGGCTCACCGAGGGTCACGTTGGACATCGGCAGGGCGTAGAGCGCGCCGCGGGCGCCCGGGCCGTAGGGCATGCCGACGTACAGGTGGGTGCCGGTGAAGTGGATGCTCGAACCCAGACGCTGGTTCGCCCCCGGGGCGCCGGGGATGCCGTCGCCGTCGCCGGACTCGATCCACTTGTCGTTGGCGCCGGGCGCGCCCAGCATCGAGAAGACGTGGACCGCGCCGGACGACTTCGCGGAGCCGATCGCCTCGTCCGGGACGCCGATGGCCATCCTCATGGTCGCCGCGGTACTCACGGCGCGCGGCGCCGTGTTGATCGCGGTCAGGGTGGAGCCGAAGTGGTCGCCGGCCTCGGAGGTGCCGGAGACGTCGTCGTCGGCGGTGCCCGAGGAGTACCCGTCGAGCTGGGTGTAGGCACCCGCGGCGGTGACCCGGAAGGTGATCACGCCGCCCGTCTGCGCCTTGCTGACGCCGTCCACGTTCAGCGCCTCGCCCGGCGAACCGACCGCGAGGATCGACTCGTTGGCCGTGGTCGCGCCGGAGGGACGGTACGGGGCCAGCGCCAGGGCCGCGCCGAAGCGGTCACCGGCCTCGGCACCGCCGGAGACGGTGTCCAGGTCCTGGTCGAGGCCGAAGATCGCGGTGGGCCGCTTCTCGCTGTTCAGTACGTGCGTGAAGACCGCCAGGTTGCCGGCCGTGTCGTCGCCGCCGATGTTCTCGTCGGGCGCGCCGATGGCGAGGTGGTTGCCGTCGGCGGCCAGTACGGCGCCGAAGCCGTCGCCCGCCTCCACACCACCCGGGACGCCCAGCTTGTCCTGGTGGACGGAGACGTTGGTGGTGCCGCGCACGTAGAACGCCTCGCCCGCCTTGGCGGCGTCGCCGAGGCCCTCACCGGGCGTGCCGATGACGACGAAGGGCTCACCGGCGGCGGTGGTGCCGGCCACCATGGCCTGCCCCATCAGGTCACCGCTCTCCGGGGTGGAGGCGCTGATCGAGCCGTTGCCCTCGGCCTGCTGGAAGTGCGTGTTCTTGGTGGCGCCGGTGCCGAGGCCGCCCGGGGCGCCGTACAGGAGGTCGGCCATGCCGGCGTCCGTGGCGTCGCCCAGGTTCTCGCCCGGGGTGCCGACGGCGAGGTCGGTGCAGCCGTCCTCGTTGTAGTCGACGGTGTCGATGGCCTGGCCGAAGAGGTCGTTGCCCTCGGCGCCGCCCGGGATCCAGTCGAGGTCCTGGTTGAGCTCGGCGGTGCCCTTGCCGCCGCCGTACACGACGCGGACGAGGCCCGCATTGGCGCTGCCGCCGACGGTCGCCTCGGGGTCGGCGACGGCGATGTCCGCCACGCCGTCGCAGTTGAAGTCGGTGATCCGGTTGGCGCCGGCCTTGGACGCCACCCAGGAGCCGAGGTCGTCGACGCGGGTGACGACGCCGCCGGTGCGGGTCTCGGCGGCGTCGATGCCGAAGCAACCGCCCTGGTAGGAGCGGCTGCCGAGGGCGGCCAGCTGCTTGGTGCCGTTCACCGTGCGGACCAGCGGGCCACCGGTGTCGCCCATGCACGCGGCGACACCGTCCTTGCCGGTCACGGTGGCGGTGGTGGCGGCGGCCGCGTCCACCGAGAAGACCCCGGTGTGCAGGTTCAGCGGCGCCCACTCGGTCTTGGAGCGGCCGTAGCCGGCGAGCGTCAGCTCCTCGCCCGCGGTGGGTGCGGCGGTGGCGAGCGCGATGGGGGTGACGTTCGTGACCGGGCGGTTCAGCCGGGCCAGGACCACGTCGCGGTCGGTGCGCGGGACCAGCTCCACGACCTGGCGGACCGCACCCCCGGTGCCGGTGAGGTCGGCGCGGCCGATGGTCGCGGTGGTGGTCTTGGCCGGCTTGCCCGCGGGCACGGCGAGGCTCTCGGCGGGCTTGTCGGCGAAGCAACTGGCCGCGGTGAGCAGCCACTCGGTGTCGACCAGGACGCCGGAGCAGCCGCGGTCGTGGTCGCCGACCACGATCTGCGCGGCGTAGGAGTGCGTGGTGTCGGAGGCGGAGGCGGCGGGTCCCGTCACGGCGCCCGCGGGCACGGCGGTCAGGACGAGGGGCCCCGCGGTCAGGGCTGCGGCCAGTGCGGCGAGGCGCACGGGTCTGGTGTGTCGCATGGTGGGGTTCCTTGGTGGCAGATCCGTCAAAGGCGTTCGGCTGGGCGCTACTTGGAGGTCCTGATCTCCACGAGCAGGTGCTCACGGTTCTGCTCGTCGGCGCTCTCGCCCACCGAGGTCCAGGTGTTCTTCTCGATGTCGAAGGACTTCTCCTCGTCCCCGACGGTCATGTCCACCTGCGTCGCGTAGTCGTTGCCCCGCATGACGTAGACGGCGGGGATCTCCAGGGTCAGCCAGCCCGAGTCGCCGACCGTCTTGAAGCAGATCGCCTGCGACTCACGGCGGGCCATGACCTGGAGGAGACCGGTGCCGCTGGAACAGTCGGCCAGCGTGATGTGGCCGTCTCCGCGCTTGAGGACGATGCCCTGCTCCTCAAGGATCTTGTCGGCCTGCGGGTAGGCGAAGTCCTCGACGGCGTAGCCGGGAGCCTCGTCCGCCACGGCCACCGCCGGGCCGTCGGCCGCCGGCCGGTCACCGGTCGCCAGCGCGGCCCAGGCCAGTCCGCCGGCGACCGCGGCGCCCAGCACACGCGCAATGGTGGTGCGTACCTTCATCGCAGTCCAAATCTTTTCTTTCGGCCGGACATCTGTCATCCGGCTCCCCTGAAAGGCATGAAGGCTCCGCAATTGAAAGAGGGCCCCCGAGCCCTCGCGGAAATGCAGAAGGGAGGTGTTCCACATTCCGCGTCCCCGCTTGAGCCTGTCCATGCCACCTCCATCTTCGATCACTGTCCACGTCATGAACTGCACTAAATCGGGCGCGAGTTGAAGATCCCGTGTGACTCTCGACACCTTACGGAAAGGTTGTACGAACAGCTGTGGAGAGCATGTGAAGAAGCAACCGGCCCGCGCAACAAGACATCTGGCAGACCATCAATTTTGCCCGGCGGCAACTCATTTAACGACCGGCACCCATTGATATGGTCACCTCCGGCTCTCATCCCTGCCTTTTTCTGTCGAACCGAACGCCAGGAGAAAACCCTTATGCAGACGTCGTTCTGGAGTCGCAGACGGCTCCTCGGCGCAGCGGCCGCCGTCACCGCTGTCGCCGCCACCCCGCTGTCGTTCACCCGCCCGGCGAGCGCCGCGGCCGGGGACGCGCCGGCCGACCCGCTCGCCCTGCCGGACACCGAGCGGGCCAAGGTCGTCCAGGCGTGGGCCACGGGCGGCAAGGCCACCAAGGCCGCCGCGGCCTATGTGCTGTACGGCACCGACGCCGAGGTGCGGACGTTCCTCGCCGAGACCCTCCCGAAGGTGACGGTCGAGGACAACCGGGTCGCCGTCGCCCGGTACCTCGCCCGCTCCGGCAAGGGCCTGCGCCGCGAGGCGGTCGCCGCTCTGGACAACGGGGACGCCGCCATCGCGGCCTTCCTGGCGGAGGGGTTCAAGCCCGCGCTGCTGGAGGACCTGAGCGTGGCGGCCTCCATCGTCTCCTCCACCGGCGACAAGGCCGTACGGCGCGACGCCTCCGCCGCCCTCGACACCGGCACCCAGGCTGCGCTGGAGACGTTCCTCACCGACGGGCAGTACGACGCCCGACTGGAGGACGCCAGGGTCCAGGTGTCCGCCATGCTGTTCGAGGCCGGGCCCGAGGTGCGGAAGTACGCGGACCGCGCCCTGAGCGGTACGGCCACGGAGGTGCAGTGGTTCCTCGACACCGGGCAGCACATCGCCCGGGCCCGGGACCAGGAGGCGGCGACCATCGCGGAACTCGTCGCGGTGGTCGAACGGGAGGGCAAGCGCGCCCAGGCCGAGACCGACCAGGCCGTGGAGGCGTCGGCGCGTGCCCAGACCGCCGCCGAGAAGGCCAAGGAGGCGGCCGAGAAGGCCGCCGCCGAAGCGGCGGCGGCCAAGGACGACGTGGCGAAGTCCGGTGCGGCGGCCCGCAAGGCCGCGAGCGCCGCCCAGGGCGCCGCGAAGGCCGCCCGCAGCGCCATCAGCGCCTCCCAGACCGCCGTCACCGCCTCGCGCCGCGCCTCGTTCGCCGCGGCCGCCGCCGCGCAGGCCGCGGCCACCGCGGGCAACGCGGCGGCCCGCGCGTACCACGCGGCGATCGCCGCTTCCAAGGACGCCACCAAGGCCAACGCGGCGAAGAACGCGGCCGTCGCGGCGCGCAACGGTGCCGCACGGGCCCGCACGGCGGCCAAGGCCGCCGACTACGCGGCCACCGCGGCCTCGCAGGCGGCCGGTGCCGGCTCCGCCGCCGCGTCCGCCGCGCGCAACGCGGCCTCCGCCGCCAACTCCGCGGCCCAGGCCGCCTCCGCGGCGGGCGCCGCCCAGTCCGAGGCCGCCGAGGCCCGCCGCCAGGCCGCGATCGCGAACAGCGCCGCCAACCGCGCCACCAACGCGGCCTCGACCGCACAGGCCCTGGCCAACAAGGCGGCGTCGGCCGCGCGCACCGCACGCGACGCCGCCAACTCCGCCGCGACACACGCCGACAAGGCCGCCGACGCGGCCGAGGAGGCGGTCAAGTACGCGGGTCAGGCCATCGACTACGCCAACAAGTCCACCGCGCACGCGGCCGAGGCGATCAAGGCCGCCGAGACCGCGACCAAGGCCGTCGAGGACGCCAGGGCGGTCGAGGAGGCGGCCCGGGCCGCGGAGACGGCGCGCCTGGAGGAGGACAGGAAGGACGGCCTGGAGGAAGCCAGGCTGCTCGCCCAGCTGGAGGCCGAGGACCGGGCCGCGCAGGCCAACCGGCGCACCCAGGACGAGCAGACCTCGCAGGACCTCAAGGACCGGATCGCGAGCGCCGAGCAGGCGCTGGCCGGCGGTGACCTGGGGCTGGCCGCGACGCTGGGCCGCAAGGCGGCCGTCGGCATGGCCGCCTCGAAGGGCGCCTGGGCGCGCGAGGCCGCCCAGTTCGCGCTGGCCGGCGCGGACGCGGACGTGCACGCCTGGATCGACGCCGACCGGGCGATCGCCGAGGAGCAGGACGACCGGGAGACGGCGCTGCACGTCGCGGAGGTGTCCTCGGCCACCGTCGGAGACGCCGTGCACGCGGCCCTGACGAGCGACCTGGCCGACGCCGTGAAGACCTTCCTGACCGACGGTCTGATCACGGCCTCGGCCGAGGACAGCCGGGTCAGCATCGCCTCCATCCTGTCCACCGAGCCCGGCCCGGCCGTCACCGCCGCGGCCAACGCCGCCCTGGACGCCAACACCCCCCAGGCGCTGCGGGACTTCTTCGACCGGGACTACGCCGAGGCGGTCCGGGACGACGACGGCGTCGCCACCGCCGCACTGCTCACCTCCGGCGGCATGTACACCAAGGCGTACGCGGAGGTCGCCCTGGAGGGTCCGACGTGGATGCGCCGGAACTTCATCACCCTCGTCCAGCACAAGGCGGCCCAGCTCGACCACGACTCGGCCACGCACATCGCGGCGGTCCGGGGTGCGATCGCCGCCGCCGCGAAGATCGCCTACAAGGCGCAGGAGGACGCGCAGCTCGCCTCGAAGGCGGCCGCGGAGGCGCGCAACGCGGCGGACAAGGCCAAGGAGTGGGCGGACAAGGCGCTCGCCTCCGCGAAGCAGGCGGACACCTACGCGGCGCAGGCCGACCAGAACGCCGACGACGCGGACAAGTCCGCCGCGGCCGCGCAGGCGTCCGCGAACCGGGCGAAGGCGGCGGCGGCGACCGCCCGCAAGGCGGGCCGTTCGGCCAACTACTCGGCGAACCGGGCCATCGACTCGGCCCGCAGCGCCATGCGCTCCTCCTACAGCGCCCAGTCCTCGGCGAACAGCGCGCGCCAGTCCGCGATCGCCGCGGGCAAGGACGCGCGGGAGGCGGCCGCGGCGGCCACCGACGCCCGCCGCATCGTCACCCAGAAGCGCAGGGCGGAGGCCGCGGAGGCGGCACGCAAGGCGGCCGAGGCGGCGCGCAGGGCCAAGGAGGAGGGGCGCAACCCCGCCGACAGCCCGACGCACGACAAGACCAACTCGGGCGGCTCCGCGGGCGACAAGGACGAGTGGTGGAACGACGCCCAGTTCTACGCCGACGCGTTCAACTGGATCAGCATCGGCTCCGGGTTCCTCGCCGCGGGCGCCGCCTTCATCGCGCCGTGGACCGGCCCGTTCGCACCGGCCGTCGCCGCGGCGGCGGGGGTGCTCGGCTGGGTCTCCCTGGGTTCGGCCGCGCTCAGCACGCTGTTCACGGGCATCGAGCACGGCTTCGGCAGCTCCGAGTTCGCGGGGTCCCTCGTCGGCACGAGCCTGGGGCTGCTCACGTTCGGTCAGTCCAAGTGGATCGGGGCCACACTGGAGGGCGTGGTGTCGCCGGTCGCCAAGCGGGTCACGCAGCTGGGCAGCGACATCATCTCGCCCATCACCGGTACGCTGAGTTCCCTTTTCGGGTGATCACGGGTTCCGGGTGATCACAGGATGACCGCAGACCGCTGATCCGACCGGGGTCGGGTACCGGACCGCCGAGGCCGGTGCCCGCCCCCGGGCAGGGGGACACCACCATGCTCACGTCCGTACCCCTCGTCTGGCTGGCGCTGCTCGCCGTGGCCGCCACCGCGCTGTCCAGCTGGCTGCTGGGCAGCTGGATCCCCTTCCGGAAGTTCCGCATCGCCTACCCGGTGACCATGGTCACCGGCGGCGTCCTCCTGGTCGTCGTCTGCCGCCTGAACGGCTTCGGCCTGAGCGAGGCGCTCGTCATGTACGCCTGCGCCCACATCGGCCTGACCCTCGGCATGCTCCCCCAGCGCAAGCTGTTCCGGGAGGTGCTGGAGCGGTGGCGCAGGGGCGAGGCGACGGACCACCTCACGCCCCCGCGCCGCCACCTCGCCTTCCTCGCCGTCAGCGTGGTCGGCGTCCTGTTCGCGGGCTTCGCCCTGACCCGCTGACCCGCTGACCCGCTGACGGCTGACGGCTGACGACGGCTGACGGCTGACGGCGAGGAGGGCCTACTCCCCGAGCAGGGTCCGCACCCGCTCCTGCCCCACCGCAAGCAGCAGCGTGGGCAGCCGCGGGCCGGTGTCGCGGCCCACGAGCAGGTGGTAGAGCAGCGCGAAGAACGTCCGCTGGGCGGTCTTGATCTCCGGCGGCAGTTCCTTGGGCGTGGCGTCCGCGGAGAACCCGGCCTGCACCTTGGGCACGCCGTAGACGAGGTGGGTGAGCCCGTCCAGGGACCACTGGCCGGCCAGCCCGTCGAGCAGCAGCCGCAGCGACTGCCGGCTCGGCTCGTCGAGCGACTTCAGCAGCTCGGCGTCGGGCTCCTCGCGCACGATGGTGCGCTGGTCGGCGGGGACGTGGGTGTTGATCCACGCCTCGGCCTTGTCGTAGCGCGGCCGGGCCTCCGCCAGCGTCGCCAGGGGGTCGGCCGGGTCCAGCTCGCTGAGGATGCGCAGCGCCTGGTCCTCGTGCCCGGCGGTGATGTCGGCCACCGAGGCGAGCGTGCGGTACGGCAGCGGCCTGGGCGTCCTCGGCAGCTCACCCGTGGCGGTGCCCACGGCACGCGCGTGCGCGGCGACGTCGGCGGGCAGCGCGCCGCCGTCGGCGACCTTGGCGTCGAGGCGGTCCCACTCGTCGTAGAGCCGCTGGATCTCCTGGTCGAAGGCGATCTTGAAGGACTGGTTCGGGCGGCGGCGGGCGTACAGCCAGCGCAGCAGCTGCGGCTCCATGATCTTGAGGGCGTCGGCCGGGGTGGGCACCCCGCCCTTCGACGAGGACATCTTCGCCATGCCGCTGATGCCGACGAACGCGTACATCGGCCCGATCGGCTGCTCGGCGCCGAAGATCCCGACGATCTGCCCGCCGACCTGGAACGACGACCCGGGCGAGGAGTGGTCGACGCCGCTGGGCTCGAAGACGACACCCTCGTACGCCCAGCGCATCGGCCAGTCGACCTTCCAGACCAGCTTGCCGCGGTTGAACTCGCTGAGCCGGACCGTCTCGGAGAAGCCGCACGCGGTGCAGGCGTAGGTCAGCTCGGTCGAGTCGTCGTCGTACGCCGTGACCGTGGTCAGGTCCTTCTCGCAGTTGCCGCAGTACGGCTTGTACGGGAAGTACCCCACGGAGCCCTGGCTGCCGTCGTCCTCGGCGGCGGCGCCGGAGCCCTCGGCGGCCTCCAGCTCGGCCTCGTCGACGGGCTTCTGCGACTTCTTGCCGCCGCCCGCGGTCTTCGGCTTGGTCCGGTACTGGGCGAGGATCGCGTCGATGTCCCGCCGGTGCTTCAGGGCGTGCAGGATCTGCTCGCGGTAGACCCCGGAGGTGTACTGCGCGGTCTGGCTGATCCCGTCGAACTCCACGCCCATCTCGGCGAGCGACTCGACCATCGCGGCCTTGAAGTGCTCGGCCCAGTTCGGGTACGGGGAGCCCTTCGGGGCGGGGACGGAGGTCAGCGGCTTGCCGATGTGCTCGGCCCAGGACTCGTCGACGCCCGCGATCCCGGCGGGGACCTTGCGGTAGCGGTCGTAGTCGTCCCAGGAGATCAGGTGCCGGACCTCGTGCCCGCGGCGGCGCACCTCGTCGCCGACCAGGTGCGGGGTCATGACCTCGCGGAGGTTGCCCAGGTGGATGGGTCCTGACGGGGAGAGCCCGGACGCGACGACGACAACCGGAGCGGTAGCGACTGATGTCTTCGCGCCCGGGGCACGGCGCTCCGACTCGGCGATGACCTCGTCCGCGAAACGGGAGACCCAGTCGGTGGTCTCTGTGCTCTGAGCCACGATCGGCACGTCCTCTTTCCCGAAGTTTGCTGAATTTCTGCTCGGCCGGCCGGTACGTCACACGGCTGACCGTTCCATTCTCCCAGCCCGGCCCGCATCCGCGAAAACCGCTTTTCACCGCGTGGGATACTCGGCTTCTGTACTACTCCACGAACCCGAGCAGAACGGCAGCCACTCCATGGCCTCGGTCACGTCCCTCAGCGACTCCGTCCAGCAGCACCTCGCGTCCGCCCTCACGGCCACCCGGCCGGAGGCCGCCGGCGTCGACCCGCTGCTGCGACGAAGCGACCGGGCGGACTACCAGGCCAACGGCATCCTCGCGCTGGCCAAGAAGGCCAAGGCGAACCCGCGGGAGCTGGCCACCGAGGTCGTCGCGCACATCACCACCGGCGACCTGATCAAGGACGTCGAGGTCTCCGGCCCCGGCTTCCTGAACATCACCGTCGGCGACCGGGCGATCACCGAGAACCTGGCCGCGCGGTACGCGGACGACACCGGCCGCCTCGGTGTCCCGCACGCCGAGCACCCCGGCACCACGGTCGTCGACTACGCCCAGCCGAACGTGGCGAAGGAGATGCACGTCGGTCACCTGCGCTCCGCGGTCATCGGCGACGCCCTGCGCGGCATGCTCGACTTCACCGGCGAGAAGACGGTCGGCCGGCACCACATCGGCGACTGGGGCACCCAGTTCGGCATGCTCATCCAGTACCTGTTCGAGCACCCCGGCGAGCTGGCCCCGGCCGAGGACGTCGACGGCGAGCAGGCCATGTCCAACCTGAACCGGGTGTACAAGGCGTCGCGTGCCGTCTTCGACTCGGACGACGAGTTCAAGGCGCGGGCCCGGGGGCGGGTCGTCGCCCTCCAGTCCGGTGACAAGGAGACGCTCGAGCTGTGGCAGCAGTTCGTGGACGAGTCGAAGGTCTACTTCTACTCCGTCTTCGAGAAGCTCGACATGGAGATCCGCGACGAGGAGATCGTCGGCGAGTCCGCGTACAACGAGGGCATGCCCGAGACCGCCCGCCTCCTGGAGGAGACGGGCGTCGCCGTGCGCTCCGAGGGCGCGCTCGTGGTGTTCTTCGACGAGATCCGCGGCAAGGACGACCAGCCGGTCCCGCTGATCGTGCAGAAGGCCGACGGCGGCTTCGGCTACGCGGCCTCCGACCTCACCGCGATCCGCAACCGGGTCGTCGACCTGCACGCGACCACGCTGCTGTACGTCGTCGACGTACGCCAGTCGCTCCACTTCAAGATGGTCTTCGAGACCGCCCGCCGGGCCGGCTGGCTGAACGACGACGTCACCGCGCACAACATGGGCTACGGCACGGTGCTCGGCGCGGACGGCAAGCCCTTCAAGACGCGTGGGGGCGAGACCGTGCGCCTTGAGGACCTGCTGGACGAGGCGGTGCAGCGCGCCGCGGAGGTCGTACGGGAGAAGGCGCGGGACCTCACCGAGGACGAGATCCAGGAGCGGGCCGCCCAGGTCGGCATCGGCGCCGTGAAGTACGCGGACCTGTCGACGTCGCCGAGCCGCGACTACAAGTTCGACCTGGACCAGATGGTCTCGCTCAACGGCGACACCAGCGTGTACCTCCAGTACGCCTACGCCCGTATCCGGTCCATCCTCCGCAAGGCCGGCGAGGTCCGTCCCGCGGCCCACCCGGAGCTGGACCTGCACGAGGCGGAGCGGGCGCTGGGCCTGCACCTGGACGCGTTCGGCGACACGGTCTTCGAGGCGGCCGCGGAGTACGCCCCGCACAGGCTGACGGCGTACCTGTACCAGGTGGCGTCGCTGTACACGTCCTTCTACGACAAGTGCCCGGTCCTGAAGGCCGAGACGCCGCAGCAGGTGGAGAACCGCCTCTTCCTGTGCGACATCACGGCCCGCACCCTGCACCAGGGCATGGCCCTGCTGGGCATCCGGACGCCCGAGCGCCTCTGACGACGCGTCAGGCGCAGGACGCCGGCCGGGCAGCCGTCAGTCGAGCAGCCGCAGGTCCTCGGGCGCGTCGATGCCGAAGTCCTCCGCCAGTACGCGGCGGGCCTCCGTCTCGTCGGCCGGTTTGTGTTCGGTGGCCGTGCCGTCGGTGCGGGTCGTGGTGACGCGGCCGGATTCGAGGAGCAGGTGGGCGTCCCGGGTGAGGCGCTGGACGTAGGGGCCGCGGGCGAACGGGGCGCGGGGGTTCGTGGCGACGTGCCAGTTGATGACCTCGTAGTCGGGCTGCTCGAAGGGCTCGACGGTGAAGGCGTACTGCGCCTCCCAGCCCCCGGCCCCGTGCGCCTCCAGCACCCACATCTCCAGTGGCCCCCGGTGCGGCGGGTGCACCAGCCGGTGCACGCGTCCGGCGTCGTGGAACTCGGTGTCCGCCGTCAGCGGCACCGGTTCCAGCAGGGAGCCGATGGCGCCGAAGCCGACGTCGGCCAGATACGCCTGCGGGTCGCCGGGGATCTCGACCAGCAGGGCCATGTGCGTGCGCGGGCGGTCCTCGAAGCGTTCGGCGCCGACGGCGACCCGCGCGGTGAGCCGGGTCACCCCGAAGCCCAGCGTCTCCAGGGCCGCCGCGAACAGCGTGTTGTGCTCGTAGCAGTAGCCGCCGCGCCGGCCGCCGCGCACCAGCTTGGCCATCAGGTCGGCGAGCCGGAGGGAGGGCGCCCTGCCGCCGAGGGCGTCGAGGTTCTCGAAGGGGATGGCCCGGAGGTGGGCGAGGTGCACCCCGCGGAGCGTGGCCGCGTCGGCCCGCCGCTCCCCCTCCCAGCCGATCCGGGCGAGGTACGCGTCGAGGTCGGACGGTGTCGTCGTCCGTGCGCTGTCAGCCATGACCTCACCGTACGGCCGGGTACGGCGCCACTGCCTCGGCTCCTGGTCCTAGGACCAGGGCCTACGCCCCCCGCAGCCCCGCCCCCAGTCTCCGCAGCCCCTCCGCGATCTCGTCCGGCGTCTGCGTGACGAAGCACAGCCGCAGGGTGGCACGGTCGGGGGTGCCCGCGTGGAAGGGGGCGCCGGGGACGTACGCCACGTCGTGCCGGACCACCTCGGGGAGCAGGGCGGCGGTGTCGTATCCCTCGGGCAGGCGGGCCCACAGGAACATGCCGCCCTCGGGACGGGTCCACACCGACCCCGCCGGGAGCGCGTCCGCGAGGCCCGCGAGCATGGCGTCCCGGCGGGCCCCGTAGGCGGCGGCGACGTGCGCGACGTGCGCGTCCAGGTCGCGGTCGGCCAGGTACCGGGCCGCGGCCAGCTGGTTGACGGTCGGGGTGTGCAGGTCGGCGGCCTGTTTGGCGACCGCGCAGGCCCGGAGCAGGTCGGCGGGCGCCCGCAGCCAGCCCAGGCGCAGGCCGGGTGCCATGACCTTGGAGAAGGAGCCGAGCAGCACGGTCCGGTCCCGGGCCCCGTCGCAGGAGGCGATCCACGGCACCCGCTCGCCCTCGAAGCGCAGTTCCCCGTACGGGTCGTCCTCGACGATCCACAGGCCGCACCGCCCGGCGACCTCGGCGACGGCGGCCCGGCGGGCGGCGGGCATGGTGCGCCCGGTCGGGTTCTGGAAGGTGGGGACCGTGTAGAGCAGCTTGGGGCGCTCGCGCACCACCAGCTCCTCCAGCGCCCCGGGGTCGATCCCGTCCTCGTCACCGGGGACGGCGACGACCCGGGCGCCCGCGAAGCCGAAGGCCTGGAGCGCGGCCAGGTAGCAGGGGCTCTCCTGCGCGCTGCCCCCGTACCCGGCGGCGCGGTTCGGCGAGGCCCAGTCGGTGCCGCCCGTCGCGGAGTCCAGCAAGCCGCAGTCGCTGACGACCCTGGCCCCCGGCGAGTCCGGCTACGCCGGCGTGCGGCTGTCGTCCGGCGACGGCAGCGGCGAGGGCGGCTACGACACCGAGACCCTCACCCTCCCCTTCGAGGACGGCTCCATCGCCCGGGTCACGCTGCCCTCGGGCGGCGTGTTCGTCGACAGCGCCCTGACGGTCACGTACTGGCAGACCAGCGCGGCGGACGCGCTCGAGTACTGAAGGGGTACGCGCACCCGCACCCCGTGCGTGAAGGGCCGGCACAGGTCGCTCAGCGCAGTGTGCGAGCGGCCTCGGTTGCCCAGTAGGTCAGGATGTTGCGGGCGCCCGCCCGCTTGATCCCGGTGAGCGACTCCAGGATGGCCCGGTCGCGGTCGATCCAGCCCTTCTCGGCGGCGGCCTCGATCATCGAGTACTCGCCGGAGATCTGGTAGGCGGCGACGGGCACGTCCGAGACCTCGGCGACCTTGGCGAGGATGTCGAGGTAGGGGCCGGCCGGCTTGACCATCACCATGTCGGCGCCCTCCTCCAGGTCGAGGGCCAGCTCGCGCATCGCGTCCCGCGCGTTGGCGGCGTCCTGCTGGTAGGTCTTCCGGTCCCCCTTCAGCGAGGATCCGACGGCCTCGCGGAAGGGCCCGTAGAAGGCGGAGGCGTACTTCACGGTGTACGCGAGGACGGCGACGTCCTCCCGCCCGATCTGGTCCAGCGCGTCCCGGATCACGCCGATCTGGCCGTCCATCATCCCGCTGGGGCCGACCACATGGGCGCCCGCGTCGGCCTGGACCTGGGCCATCTCGGCGTACCGCTCCAGGGTGGCGTCGTTGTCGACCCGCCCCTCGGCGTCGAGCACACCGCAGTGCCCGTGGTCGGTGAACTCGTCGAGGCAGAGGTCGGACATGACGAGCAGCTCGTCCCCGACCTCGGCCCGCACGTCACGCAGCGCGACCTGGAGAATCCCGTCCGGATCCGTCCCCGTCGTCCCGACGGCGTCCTTCTTCTCCTCCTCCGGCACGCCGAACAGCATGATCCCGGAGATCCCCGCCTCGACCGCCTCGGCGGCGGCCTTCTTGAGGGTGTCCCGGGTGTGCTGCACGACCCCGGGCATCGCCCCGATCGGCACCGGCTCCCGCACGCCCTCGCGCACGAAGGCGGGGAGGATGAGGTCGGCGGGGTGGAGCCGGGTCTCGGCGACCATCCGACGCATCACGGGGGTGCTCCGCAGCCGCCGGGGCCGGGTGCCGGGAAAGGATCCGTACGTCGTCATGACTCCTACGCTACGCCCGCCCCGCCCATGCCTTTGCCGACGGGGAGTCGGGCCGGGATCCACCAGGAAGGTGCTCCGGCGCCTGTCCGATTCGTTCAAGACCGCGGTGACGGCGGCCCGCTAGCGTCGCTGCCATGAACGGCACCGGCAGGCAATCGCGCCACGTCAGCATCCACATCGACCGCACCGTCGACGAGGTCTACGCCTACGCCTCGGACCCGGCCAACCTGCCCGCCTGGGCCCACGGTCTGGGCGGGTCCATGGAGCAGGTCGGGGCCCGGTGGGTCGCGGAGTCCTCCCCCATGGGACGGGTCGAGGTCGCCTTCGTCCCCCGCAACGAGCTGGGTGTACTCGACCACCACGTCACGCTGCCCTCCGGGGAGACCGTCTACAACCCGGTCCGCGTGATCGCCGACGGCACGGGCAGCGAGGTGGTGTTCACCATCCGCCGGCAGCCCGGGACCGGCGTCGCCGACTTCGAGCGTGACGCCTCCACGGTCGCCGCCGACCTGGCCCGCCTCAAGGGACTGCTGGAGTCGGTCTAGGGCGTGGCGGATGGCCCCACGGGCGGCCACGGCACGTCGGCCAGCAGCGGAAGCAGCACTTCCTCCTCGTAGTCGAGGTGTGCGTTCAGCTGTGCGGACATCTCCGCCAGTTCGGCCCGGAAGCGCAGTGGATCGGCGACGGCGATGTCGGCCAGCAGGTCCGCCAGCCCGCCCTGGATGCGGGCGACCGTGCGGTGCTCGTCGGCGAGCCGGTCGAAGACGTCGGCCAGGTGGGGATGGTGACGGGCGATCCCCGGGAACAGGTGCCCGTCCTCGCTCACGTGATGGAACTCCAGCGCCTGGCAGAACGCGAGGCAGCGCTGCCTGATCTGGAGCCCGAGCCCCGGCGGCGTACCGACCGGCCCCGGGGACGCGAAGTGCGCCTCGGCCTCGGTCCGTACCTGCCGCAACTGCCCCCGCAGCCAGGTGTGCACCTCCAGAAGCTTGTCGGCGAGGGTACGGACCTCTCCCGGCCCCTCCCACCCGTCGGGCTCGGCCCGCTCCAGCACGACCACCGGCAGCGCCCGGGCGGTCCGGGCCTGGTAGTCGCCGTAACCGGGTTCCGCCCGCACGACGTGCGCGAACAGTTCCTCGCGCCGGGGCCCCTCGGCGGGCACCGCGAGCGCCTCGAAGGAGCGGGAGCCGATCTCCACGCCGACGACGGGATGGGCGAGCAGGTTGTGGTACCAGCCGGGGTGGCGTGGCGAACCGAGGTTGGAGGCGACGACCAGGAGGGCGCCGCCGTGGCGGACGTAGCCGAGCGGGGTGGTACGCGGGCGTCCCGTCCGGGCGCCGGTGGTGGTGAGCAGGAGCAGGTTCCCGTCCTCGTGGGCGACGGGCTGCTGGAATGACGTGGGCATACGGTTCTCGGGTCTCCGGGAAAGTGCGAGAGGGACGACGACGTGCTGAGGCGCTACGTCGTGTCAGGGCGCGGAGTAGGAACGCATCACGGACCCTTTGAGTGAGGGCGCTCGCCCGATCGCCGGCCGGCCCACTGCTCTTTGACCGGCGCCACGCGGCACCACCCTCATTACACGCACCCGCCCCGCCGCCTGTCAACGCACCTCCAGGCGCCGCCGGTTGCCCTACGCGACCCGGACGACGTGCTTGCCGCGCACCCCGCCGGCCTTTAGGGCCCGGTGGTCGTCGGCGACACGGTCGAGCGGGTGGACGGTGTCGACGACGGGAACGACGTCACCGCGTTCGGCGAGGCGAGTGACCTCGGCCAGCAGCGCGCTGTCGGGATCGCCGCTGAAGGCGCGGATACGGCCCCTGCCGTGCACGGCGGACGCGAGGACGCCGGCGATCCCCGCGAGCGGCCGGTCGAAGTCGATGGTGACGGCGACCATGGCCGGGGTGCACCGGCCTGCGGGGCGTCCGTAGCCCTGCTCGGGCCGGGCGGCTCAGGCTGCCAGAAGTGCGTCGGCGTCCATGGGCCGGTAGGACCGGCAGTCGCGGCAGCGACCGGGTTGCGCGGCCCGGAAGGCCCGCTCACAACCGTCGCAGGTCTGAAAGGGGTCGGGCCCGCTCACGGCGGCGGCGGTCGGGCGCGGTGACGGTGTCCGGACGGCGGGAAGAGGCGGAGGCAGCAGTTCGCCCAGCCGATACGCGAGCACACCGGCCGCACGCCTCATGTCCACAGGCAGGTCGAAGGTCAGGACACGATGGATGACATCGGCCGTAGCCCCCCGTTCGAACCAACGGATGACACTCGGAGCCAGGGTGTTCACGTCTCGGGACGAGAGGGTGAGGCGGTCGTCGGTACGGCGCAGTCCCGTCAGGAGAGCGACTGCCTTGTCGTGGTGCCGGGACCCCCGCGACGCGGGAGGAACCGCCGCCCCCGCGCATCTGCGCAGCTCCGGGGCGACGGCGGGCCGCACCCTTGCAGCCACGGGCTCACCGCACTGAATCGGCGCCCGAGTCGACTCCTGGGCTTGGTCACCCTCCGGTGAGGGTTCATGCGCTCCGTCTGACGAGCGGGGAGCCACATCCCCGCCCTCCCGCACCACCGCCACGACGTGTCGACGTACGACGGGCGCGACCGCCCGCTCGGGCGTGTGGTGGGCGTACGTACGCGTGACCAGACGCCCCGTCTCCGAACGCTCACGCACCCGCTCCAGATAGCCGTGCTCCTCCAGCTCCCGCAGCCCGGAGGCGATTCGCTCACGCCCCTCCGGGAAGCGCTCGGCAAGGGAGCGGATGTCGACGAGGGCACTCTCCGGCAGCGACAGGATGTGTGTGGCCAGCCCGATCGCGGTCAGCGACAGCTGACGGTGCTGGGCGAGGTGATTACCGATGACGACGTACTGACCCGACTGGTACGTGCGTACGTGGATGACACCGGAGTGGGTGGTGGACCGGCGAACACCCTGACTCGGGCGCGCGGCAGCGTTAGTCTTCTGCTCAGCCATGGGGAAGGGTCGTCTTCCTTGTTGGTCAGGCCCTCGTCCTGGGATTGCCGTCCCGGCGGGGGCCGACGCATGTGCGTGGGATATTCCAGAGGCATGAAGCCCCCTCGTGCAGAGACTGCACGCAGCACTGGCCCCCGCGCCACCCATTCGGCCGCTTTTCACCCGCCCGTGTGATCGAGGCCGGGTTTGGTTGGTTGGGTAGGTAATTTCCCAGGGTTCTTAGGTCTTTTACCGCCCGAAGCCCCGGAGCCCGACCCACCGGGTCCCGTCTTCCCGGGCTCCGCTGTCGCGCCCGCCGGATCCGGGTGCCTACAGCGACCTACGTAGTCCCCTCGCGGCGGAACCTCTCCTGATCGCCCACTGCTACGGTCACGTGGCGCGAGCCTGGTGGGCCTGGAACCGTCCTGAGCAAACCGCCAGAGCTCTGCTGGACGCACACCGGGTCAGCCCCGGCGAGGTACGGGACCGACCTGCGATCCGCAGCATCGTGGCCGAACTGACCCAGCGACACCCGCGGGTCACCGGCGTGCGGGCACTGCACGTAGCCGTCACACGGGCCAGCTGACCCGACCCAAGTTGTCAGGGGGCAAGGTCCAGCTCGGCCCAGACGGTCTTCAACGGCCCCGGGCCGCACCGAACGCCCCAGCGGTCCGCCAGCTCCTCGACGAGAAGCAGCCCGTACCCCGACTCCGCGTGCGCGTCGACGGTCGTCCGAGGACTGACCGGCAGCCGGTCACCTCGGGTGTCGGTCACCTCGATACGGAGTGTGCCCGGCGGGATGACGGAGAGCGCGAGCCGGAAGCTCCGGCCGGGGACGCGGCCGTGGAGGGCGGCGTTCGTCGCGAGTTCGGCCACGATCAGCCGGGCCGGGTCCAACGGCAGCTCCCACGCGAGCAGTTTCTCGGTCGCGAGCAGCCGGGCAAGTCGCGCGCCACGGCGCGTCGCCGACAGGGGCACGAGAACTGGTGCAGCGGAACGCGCTGGGTGGAGATTCCCTGATTCATGTCACCCAGCGTGTTCAGGCGTGCATACGCTGTGAAGGCGGCTGTCCCGTGCGGTCGGTGTCTGTCCGTGGCGCGTCCGGTTCCGTCCGGGCTGCCCGGGGTGACCGATGGTGGGCGTCGGAGGTTGGTCCGGGGAAGGGCGCACGGCGGGAGGGCGACGGCATGGGTGAGTGGGAAGCGGGGCTGGACGACGAAGAGGCCGGGGCGGTGATGCGGACCGTCGTACGGCAACTGAAGCTGTGGCGTGAGTCGGCCGGCCTCACCCAGGCGGAGTTCGGGGTCGCCATCGGATACGGGGAGGAACTGGTCTCGTCGGTGGAGCGGGGGCGGCGGATTCCTCGGCCGGAGTATCTGGACCGCGCGGACGAGGCATTGGGCGCGGGCGGCAGGATCGCCACGATGAAGGGGGACGTGGCGGAAGCCCGGTACCCGAAGAAGGTCCGGGACGTGAAGCGCCTGGAGGCCGAAGCCGTCGAGATGTGCTCCTACAACAACTCCGTCATCGACGGACTGTTGCAGACTGAGGATTACGCGCGTGCCGTGTTCGGCTCCCGGCGACCACAGTTCGGTGAGGACGAGTTGGAGCAGAGGGTGGTCGCTCGACTGTCTCGTCAGGAGGTCCTCTGCTCCCCAACGGCGCGCCCGCTGCTCAGCTTTGTGCTGTGTGAAGCAACGCTACGTCGTTTGATCGGAGGCAGGACGGTCATGCGTGCTCAGCTCGAACGGTTGCTGGAGGTGGCTCAGCTGCGGAACGTGGATCTTCAGGTGCTGCCTCTGAGCCGGGAGGAGAATTCGGGCCTCGGCGGCCCCTTCCGACTGCTCAAGCTCAAGGATGGAGTATCCGTAGGCCTCAACGAGGTTCAGCTCACCAACCGCGTGATCACTGAGCCAAGAGAGACCACGGTCCTCGACATGCGCTATGGGATCATCCGGGCGCAGGCTCTCACACCGCGGGAGTCGCTGGCCCTCATCGAGAAAATGCTGGGAGAGTCATGACCCTCAAGCCCTCCGACGGAGCCGATGGCAAGCTGGAGTGGATAAAGAGCAGCTACAGCTCGGACGACGGGCCGTCCTGCGTCGAGGTCGCCGCCGCTCCGACAACCATTCATGTGCGCGACTCCAAGGTTCCTCACGGCCCCCGCCTCGCTCTCACCGCCACTACCTGGGCGTCCTTCCTGCCATACGCTTCCGAACGCTGACGGAGCGAGCCCACCTGGCCCACACCGAAACCAGAGGTGCGGGCCAGGCCTGCCTTCACTCGACGCCCGGAGTCGCCTCCGCCTCCGGGCGCTCACCCCGGGCCTGCTGCAACGTCTCCGCGATCGCGGCGAACTCCTCCAGCGCGACCTGAAGGTCCTCGACGATCTCCGCGGCCAGCACCTCGGGCACGTAGAGCTTGTGCGCGTCGTCCCAACTCGGAAATCCAGGTCACGGAGACAGGCAATGTCGGGGTTGGCCTTATCGAGAGCGACCGGCTCCTCGTACGTTGCCGCTGCCATGTCTCCCTCCAGATGGCCCTGGCTGTCGCGTCGACGCAAAGCTTTGCACCGCGGGCGCCACGTGAGCGCCCGTACGACACCCGCGCCCGCTTGATCTGTGGCCGACTCGATGAGGCTCAATGCCTTGATGAATCCCGGCGACACAGACGCCCCTCTGGATCCGCTGCACGTCCCGTTCCACTCTGCTACCTTGAACTGTCACATTGTCACTTGATGAGAGTAAAAGTTTGAGCCCCACGATCCGAGTGGACGACGAGGTGTACGAAGAGCTGCAGAAGCGAGCGAAGCCCTTCGTCGACACGCCGAACAGCACTCTCCGCCGAGTCCTCGGCCTCCCGGAAAGGGCAACGCAATCGGGAAACACAGCCGTCGCGTCCTCATCGCCGGAACCGGCGCTCCGTCCCCTCCTGGCGGACGGGCGGCTTCGCCCCGGGCAGCGGCTGGTGTGGCGGCGGCGAAACCTCAACCTGGTGCACTATGCCGAAGTGCTCGCGAACGGCACGCTCCGGCTGGAGGACGGTTCCGTGCATGACACCCCCTCGGGCGCGGCAACGGCGCTCGCGGGCAACTCCCAGAACGGCTGGAAGGCCTTCGCCACTGAGGGCGGCATCCTGTTGAGGGACATGCGATGAAAACGAGCACCGCGACCGCCCGCGCCTACGAAGGCACGACACTCGGAGGTGGATCATGGCAGGCGTGACCAAGCCCAAGGTCGGTCGTGTCGCGCCGCTGGATCTGGTCGAATGGGCCAAGAGCGGGCGCATTCGGATTCCGCGCTTCCAGCGTTCGTACCGTTGGGAAGCCTCCGACTCGGAGCGGCTCTTCGACAGCATCCTGCGTGGCTATCCCATCGGCAACCTGCTGATGTGGCGCAAGCCCGCACCAGCCGCCGAGATCACCTTGGGCGAACTCCGGTTCGACGCGCCGGAACGGTCCGACGCGTTGTGGGTGGTCGACGGACAGCAGCGTCTGACCACGCTCATCGGTGCGCTCACAGCATCCGAACAAACGGTGGACCGTCGGTTTCGCATCTTCTACGACCTCCGCGAGAAGGACGCCCGCAAACGGTTCCTGTCCGCGCCGCACTCTCAGAAGGTGCGTGATCACTGGTTGCCGGTCTGGGTCGCCGGCGACAACCGGCGGCTCATCGCCTGGCAACGTCAACGGTCGTGGCTCACCAGCGAGGAGTACGACCTCTGCGACTCGGTGGCGACTGCCATTCGCACCTACGAGATTCCCATGTACGAGATCGAGGGCGACGACGAGCAGGCGCTGCGCGAGATCTTCGACCGGATGAACACCTTCGGCAAGACTCTGAAGAAGGCCGAGATCTTCCAGGCGCTGCACTCCACTCCCCTCGACGTGCAGCCGTCCGATCTGGATGCGCTGCGCGAGCGGGTCGCAGCACTCGACTTCGGCGACTTCAGCCCTCAGTTGCTCATGCAAAGCGTGATGGCGACACGTGGCGGCAAGGTCGACCGCGACTTCCGCCAGGAGTTCAAGAACGACGAGGACCGGCAGCAGGCCTTCGCCCGGACCGAGAAGGCTCTTCGCCTGGTGGTCGACTGGTTGCGCAGCGAGGCCGGAATCCCTCACCTACGCTTGCTGCCGTACGCCCTTTACGTCCCCGTACTCACCCGTTACACCGCTCTGTTCGGCCACCCGACAGGCCGAGGCAGTGAGCTCTTGCGCCGCTGGGTATGGCGGGGAGCAGCGGTCGGCGCGGCCCCACAGGGAAACACCGTCGCTCTGCGGCGCAACGCCAGCGCTGTACATGACGATCCTGTCGCCAGTGCCACCCGGATACTGGGCCTGCTGCCGATCGGTGGAGAACTCTGGAAACCGGATCTGACCCAGACAGCGTTGAACCGGACACAGGCGAAGATTAACGTGCTCGGTCTCCTGTCGGCTCATCCTGTCCTCCTCGCGCAGGCCACGGACTCGGACGGGAACCACTACCCGACGGGCACACGGCTCGGCGACTCCCGACTGTTGGTGGACATGCTCAACAGCGGGCGTTCTCCGCTGCAGTCACTCGTCTCCGACCGAACCATGGCCGGCAAGGTGCTGCATCCTGCGAACAAAACGGGGTTCGGCTACTTCTCGGAGTGGTGGGACCCGGCTGTCCTTCGATCGCACTGCATGGACGAACGGTGTGCGGAGCTACTCAACCTGCATGACGCCGAAAGCACTGACGAATTCCTGACCCGCCGCGCCAAGATCATGACCACGGTCATCTCGGATCATGTGCAGCGCATGGCCTTGTTCGGATTCTCCGACGGACCGGAGGCCGAGGCCCTGTTCGACGAGAGCCTCTGGGGAGACACCACCGATGCAGCGTGATGTAACCGCGACGGTCTTCCTGGGGGACCGCCCTGTCGGCGTGCTGGGCTACCACAAGGGCAACACATGGTTCGAGTACACGGACCTGACTGCCGTTCACCCGATTCTCGGGCAAGGATTCGAACGTGATCCGCGCAAGCGCCGGACAGCGAGTGGCAGTGTGCCAGAGTGGTTCGCGAATCTGCTCCCTGAGCAGGGCAGCGGGCTCCGGCGTCTGGTGGCCGCCGAGTTGGGTAAGCAGCGGATCCACGACTTCGTACTGCTGAACCATCTCGGTGAGGATCTGCCCGGCGCGGTGCGCGTAGTACCGGACTCCCCGCTGGACGACCTCCCCGATCATGACCAGCCCGAAGCATGCAGCCATGACCACGCGCTGCGTTTCTCACTGGCTGGCGTGCAGCCCAAGTTCTCGATGCGTTTCGCAGGCAAGGCGCTGGTGCTTCCGACCACTGGGTCCGGCGGCGACTGGATCGTCAAACTCCCCGACGAACGCTTTCCCGCCGTCCCAGCCAACGAATACTCCATGCTGCACTGGGCAGCTCTGTCGGGCATTGACGTGCCCGAGGCCGCTCTCGTCCCCGGCTCAGCGGTCAACAACCTGCCCGATGGGCTGGCCGATCCCTCGGAGCCCGTACTCGCGGTCCGTCGCTTCGACCGGACAAGCGAGGGGCGGGTCCATCAAGAAGACTTCGCGCAAGTGCGTGAAGTCGCCGCAGACTCCAAATACGATCGCGCCAATTACGCTGGCCTCGGCCGTGTCGTCACCGCGGTCTGTCCGCCCGAGGACGTCGTCGAGTATGTACGTCGGCTCGTAGCCATGATCGTCATGGGAAACGCGGACGCACACCTGAAGAACTGGACATTGCGATACCCGACCGGAAGACAGGCCCGGCTTTCACCCGCATACGATCTGGTCTGCATCGCCGCCTACCCGAAGGCCGACCAGAAGCTGGCTTTCCCTCTGAGTGGAACCACCAACTGCGAACTCGTCAGTCTCGACAGCTTCCGCGCACTGTCACCGTCGCTGATGCTTCCCGAAGAACAGATCGCATCGACGGTGCGCGATAGCGTTGCAGCCCTGGCCACCTCCTGGCCTCAGGTGAAACAGGATTGCCCCGTCCCCGACATGGTCGCCACGGCAATCGACGAACGTCTCGAACGGCTTCCACTGATGCGCCCCTGATGTGACGACCACGGAGATCACGCGCGACGTGATCGGGATGTTGGAGGCAGACGAGGAGGGGCGCCCCCCAAGGGGACGCCCCGCCTCACCTCACGTAGAAGACCGCCGCCTCCGCGCCCCCGGACGCCGTTCGCTCGGACGGGTCACCGGGTCGCCCGCCTCCACGGCCGCCGCGCGGCGCCGGGCGCCGAAGTCGGCCAGGGCCTCCGCCAGCTTCAGGACCGACGGCTCCGGAGCCATGACGTCGACCCGCAGGCCGTGCTCCTCGGCCGTCTTGGCCGTCGCCGGGCCGATACACGCGATCACCGTGACGTTGTGCGGCTTGCCCGCGATGCCGACCAGGTTGCGGACCGTGGACGACGACGTGAAGAGCACCGCGTCGAAGCCGCCGCCCTTGATCGCCTCCCGGGTGGTGGCCGGCGGCGGTGAGGCGCGCACCGTGCGGTAGGCCGTGACGTCGTCGACCTCCCAGCCCAGCTCGATCAGCCCGGCGACCAGGGTCTCCGTGGCGATGTCGGCACGGGGGAGGAACACGCGGTCGATGGGGTCGAAGACCGGGTCGTAGGGGGGCCAGTCCTCCAGGAGACCGGCCGCCGACTGCTCGCCGCTCGGCACCAGGTCGGGCTTCACGCCGAAGGCGATCAGGGCGTTGGCCGTCTGCTCGCCCACCGCGGCGACCTTGATCCCGGCGAAGGCTCGGGCGTCGAGCCCGTACTCCTCGAACTTCTCCCGGACCGCCTTCACCGCGTTGACCGAGGTGAACGCGATCCACTCGTAGCGGCCCGTGACCAGGCCCTTGACCGCCCGCTCCATCTGCTGCGGGGTGCGCGGCGGCTCCACCGCGATGGTCGGGACCTCGTGCGGCACGGCGCCGTAGGACGTCAGCTGGTCGGAGAGCGACGCCGCCTGCTCCTTCGTCCGCGGTACGAGGACCTTCCAGCCGAACAGCGGCTTGGACTCGAACCACGACAACTGGTCGCGCCGGGCGGCGGCGGAACGCTCGCCGACCACGGCTATCACCGGGCGGCCACCGTCCGGGGACGGCAGCACCTTCGCCTGCTTCAGGGTCTGGGCCACTGTGCCGAGCGTCGCCGTCCAGGTGCGCTGCCGCGTCGTCGTACCGGCGATCGTCACCGTCAGCGGCGTGTCCGGCTTGCGGCCCGCCGACACCAGCTCGCCGGCGGCCGCGGCCACCGAGTCCAGCGTCGTCGAGACCACGACCGTGCCGTCCGAGGCACCGACCTCGGTCCAGCAGCGGCCGGAAGCCGTACGGGCGTCCACGAACCGCACGTCGGCGCCCTGGGCGTCGCGCAGCGGCACACCGGCGTACGCGGGCACGCCGACGGCGTTCGCGATACCGGGGACCACCTCGAAGGGCACCCCGGCCGCGGCGCACGCCAGCATCTCCTCGGCGGCGTACGCGTCGAGCCCGGGGTCCCCGGTCACCGCACGCACGACCCGCCTGCCGCCCCGCGCGGCCTCCATGACAAGATGTGCGGCATCCCGCACAGCGGGGACGCCCGAGGTCGTTGACGCTCCGTCAACTACCTTCAGCTGGGGCGCGCCTGTGCCCGGATCCGACGGATCGGCATCCGTGTGCACTTCGGCCACGCCCTGCCGCGCGTGCGTACGTACGACGTCGAGCACCTCGTGCTCGGCGACGAGAACGTCCGCGTGCGCCAGCGCCTCCACGGCGCGCAGAGTCAGCAGTCCCGGATCTCCGGGTCCGGCACCGAGGAAGGTGACGTGCCCGTGTTCCGGACCGGCGGGAAAGGCGGTGGGGCTCAATGTGCTCGCTCCCCCATCAGACCGGCCGCGCCCTGGGCGAGCATCTCGGTGGCGAGTTCGCGACCGAGTGCGAGTGCCGCCTCGTGCGTTTGGGGCACGGGACCGGTGGTGGACAGCTGCACCAGCGTCGAGCCGTCGGTCGTGCCGACGACGCCGCGCAGGCGCATCTCCTTGACAGTCTGCCCGTCGGCCAGAAGGTCGGCCAAGGCGCCCACAGGGGCGCTGCAGCCGGCCTCCAGGGCGGCGAGCAGTGACCGCTCGGCCGTTACGGCGACCCGCGTGAACGGGTCGTCGAGTTCGCCGAGCGCGGCGATCAGCGAGGCGTTGTCCGCCGCGCACTCGATCGCCAGTGCCCCCTGGCCGGGGGCGGGCAAAACCGTGTCGACCGACAGGAAGTCGGTCACCTCGTCGCTGCGGCCCACCCGGTTCAGTCCGGCGGCGGCCAGCACGACGGCGTCCAGCTCACCGCTGCGGACGTATCCGATGCGGGTGTCGACGTTGCCCCGGATCGGGACCGTCTCGATCTCCATCCCGTGGGTACGGGCGTACGCGTTGAGCTGCGCCATGCGGCGCGGCGCGCCGGTGCCTATGCGCGCCCCGCGCGGGAGGTCGGTCAGCTTGCGCGCGTCCCGGGCGACGACCACGTCCCGCGGGTCCTCGCGCTCCGGTACGGCGGCCACCACCAGGCCCTCGTGCTGCGCGGTGGGGAGGTCCTTGAGCGAGTGAACCGCGAAGTCCACCTCGCCCCGCAGCAACGCGTCGCGCAGCGCGGCGACGAACACGCCCGTGCCGCCGATCTGCGCCAGCTGTTCACGCGAGACGTCCCCGTACGTGGTGATCTCGACCAGCTCAACGGGCCGACCGGTCACCTGGCTCACGGCGTCCGCCACCTGCCCGGACTGGGCCATGGCGAGTTTGCTCCGCCTCGTCCCCAGCCTCAGTGCCTTCTCAGTCATGCCGGCCCTCGGTTCTTCTCAGTGCTGTTCTCGGCGCGGGAGACGGAGGCCACCGTCTCCTGGTCGAGGTCGAACAGGGTGCGCAGCGCGTCCGCGTACCCGGCACCGCCGGGCTCGGCCGCGAGCTGCTTGACCCGTACCGTCGGCGCGTGCAGCAGCTTGTCGACCACACGCTTGACGGTCTGGGTGATCTCGGCGCGGTGCTTGTCGTCGAGGCCCGGCAGCCGCCCGTCCAGCCGGGCGATCTCGCCCGCCACGACGTCGGCGGCCATGCTGCGCAGCGCGACGACGGTGGGCGTGATGTGCGCGGCCCGCTGGGCGGCGCCGAACGCCGTGACCTCGTCGGCGACGATGCGGCGGACCATGTCGACGTCGGCGGCCATCGGTGCGTCGGCGGAGGCGTCGGCGAGGGACTCGATGTCGACCAGGCGCACCCCGGCCAGCCGGTGCACGGCGGCGTCGATGTCGCGCGGCATGGCGAGGTCGAGGAGGAAGAGCACGGGCTGCGGGCGCGGCGGCTCGGCGACCGGCTCGGGCCGGCGGCGCTCGGGGATCCGGCCGACGCTGGCGGCGGTCGCGGCGAGCGCGCCGATCAGCTCGGCGTCCGCCTCCGGCCCCGGCCGCCCGGTCTCGCGCGGCCGGTCCACCGCCGCGCCGCCCGCGGCCCAGGCCCCGTGCTGTTCCAGCGTCGCGGCGTCCATGCCGGCCACGGCGGCCTCCCCCATGACGGAGAAGCCGGTCGGCACGGCGGACAGGTCGAGCGGACAGTTCTCGTCGGCCCCGGCGCCCGCCGACGAGCGCGGTGCTCCGGCGGCCTCCGGCTCGTCGCGTACGCCGGTGGGGCCGGCCTCGGCGGCGGGGGCGCCGGTGCGGCCCTCCACCGTCGCGGCGACGGAGCCGGCGGTGAGGACGAGACCGGTCGCGCCGGTGCAGGAGACGGCCACGTCGGCACGTGTCAGCTCGAACGGCACCGAATCCATCGGTACCGCGCGGGCCAGCACGTCCGTGTCGTCGCCCTCGGAGAGACGTTGTCCATATTGCTCTTCGAGCAGGAGTGCGAGGCGCTCGGCGCGCTCGAAGGTGCGGTTGGCGACCACGATCTCGGCGACCCCGGCCCGCGCCAGCGTCGCGGCGGCCAGCGACGACATCGAGCCGGCGCCGATGACCAGGGCCTTCTTGCCCCGCGCCCACGTCTGGGGGTCGGCCCCCGCGGATAGCTGCTCCAGGCCGAAGGTGACCAGGGACTGCCCGGCGCGGTCGATGCCGGTCTCGGAGTGGGCGCGCTTGCCGACCCTGAGGGCCTGCTGGAACAGGTCGTTCAGGAGGCGTCCGGCGGTGTGCAGGTCCTGGGCGCGGGCCAGGGAGTCCTTTATCTGGCCGAGGATCTGCCCCTCGCCGACCACCATCGAGTCGAGCCCGCAGGCCACCGAGAACAGGTGGTGGACTGCGCGGTCCTCGTAGTGCACGTACAGATAGGGAGTGAGCTCCTCCAGGCCGACCCCGCTGTGCTGGGCGAGCAGCGTGGACAGCTCGGCGACACCGGCGTGGAACTTGTCCACGTCGGCGTACAGCTCGATGCGGTTGCAGGTGGCCAGCACCGCGGCCTCGGCGGCCGGTTCGGCGGCGACCGTGTCGTGCAACAGCTTGAGCTGCGCGTCCTCGCCGAGTGACGCCCGCTCCAGGACGCTGACGGGGGCGCTGCGGTGGCTCAGCCCGACGACGAGGAGACTCATGCCGGCATCACGGCGGGTACGTCCCCGTCGGGTCCCTGATCGGTGGGGCGCTGCTTGCGGGCGACGGCGGGCGGTGCGACGCCGTCGGAGGCGGCCTCCTCGCCGGCCTTGCGCTGCTCGTGGAAGGCGAGGATCTGCAGCTCGATGGAGAGGTCGACCTTGCGCACGTCGACGCCCTCGGGGACGTTCAGCACGGTCGGCGCGAAGTTCAGGATGGAGGTGACACCGGCGGCCACGAGCCGTTCGCAGACCTGCTGGGCGGCACCGGCGGGGGTCGCGATCACGCCGATCGACACACCGTCGTCCTGGATGATCTTCTCCAGCTCGTCGGTGTGCTGCACCGGGATACCGGCGACGGGCTTTCCGGCCATTCCCGGATCGGCGTCGATGAGCGCGGCGACCCGGAAACCGCGGGAGGCGAACCCGCCGTAGTTGGCGAGCGCGGCGCCGAGGTTACCGATACCGACGATCACTACCGGCCAGTCCTGGGTGAGGCCGAGTTCGCGGGAGATCTGGTAGACGAGATACTCGACGTCGTACCCGACGCCCCGGGTCCCGTAGGAGCCCAGGTAGGAGAAGTCCTTGCGGAGCTTCGCGGAGTTGACCCCGGCCGCGGCCGCCAGCTCCTCGGAGGAGACCGTGGGTACCGAACGCTCGGAGAGCGCGGTGAGGGCGCGGAGGTACAGCGGAAGCCTGGCGACGGTGGCCTCGGGAATCCCTCGGCTGCGGGTCGCCGGTCGGTGTGTTCGGCCAGTTGCCACGGTGCTCCTGCGGGTAGAGCGGGGCTGTAGGCGGTCATACGTCCCTACATGACCGCCCCGTCGAATGCAGGCTATGTCTTTGTGAACGCGTGCACAAAGATGGTGTCCGATTTGCCCGGCCAACGTGACCGGGGTCACGCGCCCCCGGCGCACGGGACGGGAACCGGCGCATGCGCACCCTCGTTCCTCACTCATCGGGGGCAAAGCCGTACACGCTCCTCACGATCAACGCCCCCGAGACCTGGTCACCATCGATCCTAAGCGACCATACGGACTACTTGGACTGGTCGGTCAGTGCCTTGCGCAGCCGTTCCTCGTTCACACGCCAGAAGGTGTGCTGCCGGCCGTCGACCAGGACGACCGGGATCTGCTCCCAGTACTGGTCGTGGAGTTGGCGGTCCTGGGTGATGTCCTTCCCCTCCCAGGGGACACCGAGGTCGGCACAGACCTTCTCCACGACGAGCTGTGCGTCATCACACAGATGACAGCCGGGTTTGCGGATGAGGGTGACGAGATGGTTCTCGGAATGCTCAGGGGACTGGGCGGAGTGCGGGGCCCCCGGGGTCTGCGGGGCCTGCGCGGGCTTGCGGCGGAAGAGGGGACTCATGCCGGCCATTCTCCCGCGCCCTTTGACGAACCGGTCGCCCAGAGTTCACAGCCTGCGAACCTCTCGACTCCGAAGGCCCCGAACAGACTGGCTATGCTCACGGGCATGGCCGCTCTCGGATGGCTCTCTCCCCGTAGGCGCTCCGCCACGGCGCGGAGTGTGTTGGCAGGCGAGGCCTCGGCGGAGGCAGCCCGCAAGTCCGCGCAGTCCACACCGGAGACCGCGCCGCCCGACTCCGGCACGGAGCCGGAGTTCCCGGTCCACGGCGACGACCGGGCGGCGGCCTTCTTCGACCTCGACAACACCGTGATGCAGGGCGCCGCGATCTTCCACTTCGGCCGGGGCCTGTACAAGCGGAAGTTCTTCGAGACCCGCGACCTCGCCCGGTTCGCCTGGCAGCAGGCGTACTTCCGGCTGGCCGGGCTCGAGGACCCGGAGCACATGCAGGACGCCCGCGACTCCGCGCTCTCCATCGTCAAGGGCCACCGCGTCTCCGAGCTGAAGTCGATCGGCGAGGAGATCTACGACGAGTACATGGCCGAGCGGATCTGGCCCGGCACCCGCGCCCTCGCCCAGGCCCACCTGGACGCCGGACAGAAGGTCTGGCTGGTCACGGCGGCCCCGGTGGAGATCGCCCAGGTGATCGCCCGCCGCCTCGGCCTGACCGGCGCGCTCGGCACGGTGGCCGAGTCCGTCGGCGGCGTCTACACCGGCAAGCTGGTCGGCGAGCCCCTGCACGGCCCCGCGAAGGCGGAGGCGGTGCGGGCCCTGGCGACAGCGGAGGCCCTGGACCTGTCCCGCTGCGCCGCCTACAGCGACTCGCACAACGACATCCCGATGCTGTCCCTGGTCGGACACCCGTACGCGATCAACCCGGACTCCAAGCTGCGCAAGCACGCCCGCGAGCTGGAGTGGCGCCTCCGCGACTACCGCACCGGCCGCAAGGCGGCCAAGGTCGGCATCCCCGCGGCCGCGGGCGTCGGCGCGGTGGCGGGCGGCACCGCGGCGGCCATCGCGCTGCACCGCCGCCGCCGTTGACCCGAGCCATGTGACGTACCCGCCGGACGCCCTCTCCAGTCCCGGTTCCTCGCACTGCCTCACATCGGCCACAACACGCTCCGTAGCCACACGGAACCCGAACCGTTTCGGTCATTTACTGATCACTCTGCCGCATCTGATCGAGCGTCAATCGGGCACAGAAGCGACGTAATCGATGATTTGAGCAACTGGGCGTAGCAGCGCCTGCACGAAGCGTTATTCTCCTCAGACGCATTCCGGTACCCCACCTTCGCTACGACGGGTGAAAGGTTCCGAACTGCACGTGATGGAAGCTCTGCCTCTGGGAGTCCCGTGTACCCACACGTCGGGGTTGACACCTCGGGCCTGGCTACGCTGCGCGCAACGGTCAAATCAGCCCAAGACCTGTTGTGCGGCTTCGTCCCCACCGCGTATGCCGTCCCCGCCGTCTCCGCCCTCGCCGCCGCCGCCGCGCCCGCCGGTCCGTGCTACGCACTGGCCGAAGGAAGCGCGGTCGTCGGCAGACGCACGCGGTCGTCCTCGTCCGGGGCCGCCGCCACCACCCACCGCCGCCCCGCCGCGGACAGCGACAGCGCCCGCATGATGGACCTGGTCGAACGGGCCCAGGCCGGTGAGGCCGACGCCTTCGGGCGGCTCTACGACCAGTACAGCGACACCGTCTACCGGTACATCTACTACCGGGTGGGCGGCAAGGCGACCGCCGAGGACCTCACCAGCGAGACCTTTCTGCGGGCCCTGAGGCGCATCGGCACCTTCACCTGGCAGGGCCGTGACTTCGGCGCCTGGCTGGTGACCATCGCCCGCAACCTCGTCGCCGACCACTTCAAGTCCAGCCGCTTCCGGCTGGAGGTCACCACCGGCGAGATGCTCGACGCCAACGAGGTCGAGCGGTCCCCCGAGGACTCCGTCCTCGAATCGCTCTCCAACGCCGCCCTGCTGGAGGCGGTACGACGGCTCAACCCGCAGCAGCAGGAGTGCGTGACCCTGCGCTTCCTCCAGGGCCTCTCGGTCGCCGAGACCGCCCGCGTCATGGGCAAGAACGAGGGCGCCATCAAGACGCTCCAGTACCGGGCCGTGCGCACCCTCGCCCGGCTGCTCCCGGACGACGTCCGCTGACCCTCCGCGTTTCTCAAATCACCGTCGGTGAAAGTCTGTTGGGACAGCGGTCCGATCATCCACCGTCCGTAACCCATGTGCCGCGCCGCTCGTTGTGCGGGATGCAGGCTCCCTGTGGTCGCTCCCCGGCCGACTCCGATCACCCGATCGGATGGTTCCGATCGGGGCGTGCAACCCTCAGAACCCCCTGGGGAGTCGACCGTCATGACGAGAGGAGGTGCCGCCAGTGATCGCGAACGTATCGGCACACCGGCGGGCGAACGCCTTCGCCCAGGCTCTGGAGGAGCAGTCCGATCCCGGGGCGGCGGCCGAGCAGTCCGGAGGACCGGCAACCGCCGGGGCCACCGCGGATCCGACCGGGCAGGGTCATCTGGTGACCCTCGCCCACGGTCTGGAGACGCTGCCCCGGCCGCAGCTGGATCCCGAGGTCAAGGTCGTCCAGCGGGCCCAGCTGGTGGCCGCGTTCGAGGCCATGCTGCAGGAGGGCACCGCGGGCGGCGGGGCGGGGGACACATCGGTCCCGGAGCAACGCCGGGCGCGCGGCAGCCACCGGGCGGCGCCGCTGAGCAGGTTCCGGCCCCGTTCGCGGCTGGCCAAGGGCCTCACCGCGGGCGGACTGAGCGTGAGCGTGGCCGCGGGAGCCTTCGGCGGAGTCGCCGCAGCCAGTTCGGACGCCCTGCCCGGCGACTCCCTCTACGGCCTCAAGCGGGGCATAGAGGATTTCCGACTCGGCCTGGCCGACGGGAACGACGAGCGCGGCCGGGCCCACCTGGACCGGGCCTCGACCCGGCTCGGCGAGGCCCGACGGCTGATGGAGCGCGGCCGCAGCGGCCCCCTCGACCACGAGTCGCTCGGCGAGATCCGCCGCGCCCTCTCCGGCATGCGGCACGACGCCTCCGAGGGACACCGCCTGCTCAGCGCGGCCTACGCCCACGACCCCGACTCGCTGGCCCCCATGCAGGCCCTCTCCTCCTTCTCCCGTTCCCATCGGGAGACCTGGGGAGCGCTGCGCGAGCGGCTGCCCGTGCAGCTGGGGGACGTCAGTGAGCAGGTGTCGTCGGTGTTCGACGCCATAGACGACGACGTGGCCCCGCTGCAGTCCATGCTCCCGCGGCCGCCCTCGCAGGACGACGACCGCGGCACCGGCGGCCGGCCGGGCGGTTCGGGCCCGGCGACCACGGACACTCCCGGCACCGACCGCTCGTCGGCCCCGGGCACCGGCGACTCCGGCACGTCCGACCGCGGCCGCACCGACAGCCGCGGTCCCAGCGAGTCGTCCGACTCCGGCCGGGAGGACGACGGGCTCCTCGGCGGCGGCACCGGCGGCCTGCTCGACCCGCCCGAGGAGGACTCCGGCCCCGCCTCGCCGTCGACGGGCGACAACACCCCGCCCACCGAGCCGGACGTCACCCTCCCGCCCCTCCTCCCGGGCCTCCTGCCCGGCCTGGGCATCGAGGCGGAGGACGCGGACTGACACCCCGGGTACGGCGGTGGGGTGCCCCACCGCCGTACCCGGTCCAGTCTCAGAAGAACACCGACCGCCGCTGCACCAGCAGCCTCTCCCGTTTGCTGCCCTCGCACCGCTCCGCGGGCTTCGGACAGCTGCGCCGGACTCCGTCCGTCGGCTCACCTCACCCCACGCGTCGTACCGGCCTGTTGGAATCACGCGTCAGAAGAACACCGACCGCCGCTGCACGAGCAACTTGTACAGCGTGTGCTGAATCTGTTCCCTCACCTGGTCGGTCAGGTTGAACATCAGCATCGGATCCTCCGCCGCCTCCGGGGCGTACCCGTCCGTCGGGATCGGCTCGCCGAACTGGATCGTCCACTTCGTCGGCAGCGGCACCGCGCCCAGCGGCCCCAGCCACGGGAACGTCGGCGTGAGCGGGAAGTACGGGAAGCCCAGCAGCCGCGCCAGGGTCTTGGAGTTGCCGATCATCGGGTAGATCTCCTCCGCCCCGACGATCGAGCACGGAATGATCGGCGCCCCCTGCCGCAGAGCCGTGGAGACGAACCCGCCCCGCCCGAACCGCTGCAGCTTGTAGCGCTCGCCGAACGGCTTGCCGATGCCCTTGAAGCCCTCCGGCATCACCCCGACCAGCTCGCCCTGCGCCAGCAGGCGCTCGGCGTCCTCCGCGCAGGCCAGCGTGTGCCCGAGCTTGCGCGCCAGCTCGTTGACCACCGGCAGCACGAACACCAGGTCCGCCGCCAGCAGCCGCAGATGCCGGTCCGCCGGATGATGGTCGTGCACGGCGACCTGCATCATCAGCCCGTCCAGCGGCAACGTCCCGGAGTGGTTGGCGACGATCAGCGCACCGCCCTCGGCCGGGATGTTCTCGACGCCCTTCACCTCGACCCGGAAGTAGTTCTCGTACACCGGCCGCAGCAGCGACATCAGCACCTGGCCGGTCAGTTCGGCGTCGTACCCGAAGTCGTCGACCTCGTAGTCCCCGGTGAGACGGCGACGCAGGAAGGCCAGCCCACCCGCGATCCGCTGCTCCAGGCCGCCGTCCGCGTCCTCCTGAGGCACGGGGGCGTCGTCCTGCTCCGCGGCCCCCCGCACGGGCAGCGGCCGCACCTCCCGCACCGGCGCCGGCTCCGCCGTACCCTTGCGCCGGCTTCCCGCACCGCGGCGCCGCGCCGGGCGCGGTACCGCGTTACCGCCGCTCGCACCCCCCGCACCGCTCCCCCGCGACCGGTCGTCGTCGAACGGAATGACCTTGGCGTCCGCCATCGTTGATGCGCTCCTCAGTTGGCGCTCTGCGTCGGAAGGTGGCCGTTGTCCCGCCGGGACAACTCCGCGATCCGGTCGACGGCCCCCGCGAGGGCCTCCGGCGGCAGCAGCCCGGCACCGCGGCTGCGCGCGAAGTCCGCGAACGCCCCGGCCGTCGTGTACTTCGGCCGAAAACCCAGCGTCTCGCGCATCTGCGTGGTGTCCACCACCCGCCCGTGGGTGAGCAGCCGGATCTGCTCGGGGGAGAAGTCCGTCATCCCCAGCGTACGCACGAGCGTGCCCGCCCAGGTGACCGCCGGCAGCAGCAGCGGCACCGTGGGGCGCCCCAGCCGCCGCGAGCACTGGGACAGCAGCAGCACGCCGTCGCCGGCGATGTTGAAGGTTCCGCTGTTCAGCGTTCCCCGCCGCGGCTCGTGCGAGGAGATCCGCAGCACCTCGATCACGTCGTCCTCGTGCACGAACTGCAGCCGGGGGTCGTAGCCGAACACCGTCGGCAGCACCGGCAGCCCGAGGTACGAGGCGAGCGGCGTACCCGCGTCCGGGCCCAGGATGTTGGCGAACCGCAGCACGGTCACCGCCACGTCCGGCCGACGGCGCGCGAAGCCCCGCACATACCCCTCGACCTCGACCGCGTCCTTGGCGAAGCCGCCGCTGGGCAGGGACTTGGGCGCGGTGGTCTCGGTGCAGACGGCCGGGTCGCGCGGCGCGGACCCGTAGACGTTGGTGCTGGACTTCACCACCAGCCGCTGCACGGTCGGCGACTTCTGACAGGCACCGAGCAGCTGCATCGTGCCGATGACGTTGGTCTCCTTGACCGACGTACGGCTGCCGCTGACCAGCGGCGTGCCCGTGACGTCCATGTGCACGACCGTGTCGGCACCCGTCTCGGCCAGCACCCGCCCGATCGCCGACTGCCGGATGTCGGCCTGCACGAAGTCCGCGCCGCCCAGATGATGCTCCGGCGGAACGGCGTCCACACCCACGACCCGGTCCACGTCGGGATCCCGCTGGATACGCCGGACGAACCGGCCCCCGAGTTGCCGGGCCACTCCGGTCACGAGCACGACCTTGCCCAAGATCAGCGCCTTCCTTCCGCCCTACTGCGTACCCTGCCGCGTTCCCCGCCCGCCGGCCAACTTAGCCGGTCGGTGTTGCGCTGTGATGACCGCCGGATGCAGCAGGTGACGAGAATTCGCGGTACCGCCCCGCGCCGAGCGCCCAGGGACACAGGGACAGCGGGATACGACTGTGGCCCCCCACCGGATGAGGTGGGGGGCCACAGGACACGCTGACGGCGCAGCGTCGCTTACTTCTTGTTGCGACGCTGAACGCGCGTGCGCTTGAGCAGCTTGCGGTGCTTCTTCTTGGCCATCCGCTTGCGCCGCTTCTTGATAACAGAGCCCACGACTACCCTCGCTCACTTCTCATCACTCGGTTGGTGAGCGCCATGGGCCCACACGACCTACGAGGGGCCAGCCTACCCGCCCCAGCGCTGAGGTCGTAATCGAGGCCGTCAGGCCGTTTCCACCCCCACATAGCTCTCGCGGAGGTACTCATGAACCGCTTGCTCCGGGACGCGGAACGACCGTCCCACCCGGATCGCGGGCAGATGACCGCTGTGCACCAACCGGTACACGGTCATCTTGGACACGCGCATCACCGAGGCGACTTCCGCCACGGTAAGGAACTGAACCTCGTTCAGAGGCCTTTCGCCAGCTGCAGCCATGACACACCTGAACCTTCCGCACTCGACGGCCACCGGCTTCCCCTTCCGGTGACTCTTCGTCGCTGCGTGCTCACTCCCCAATGTAGGGGCGGGTGATGCGAATGGGGAAGAGGTGCACCCATCGCTTCCCTACCGTGACAGACACGCCCGATTGAGTACGTAGCGGGTGAGCGGTCGGTAGTACTCGGAGCGCACAGCGTCATCAAGTGGAACGACGACGGACACGAACCCCTCGGCCTGGCCGACGAAGAGCGCGGGATCGTCCGTATCGGCCGGCCCGATGGCCTCGAACCCCAGCTGACCTGCTCCGCAGACCCACCCGTGATCCCCGATCACCAACTCGGGCAGCGGCCCGCCCGCCTCGGCCGCGGCGGCCAGCGCGGTACGAACCGGGAGCGGCGAGTGGGTGTGCGCGCCCGGCTCACCACAGGCGCGACCGCGGCCGTCCTCTCGCACCAACGCGACGCCCCGGACGTAGTCGAGGCGGTACGTGCGTAGACCGAACCGGGTCGTTATGTCGACACAGCAACCCTGCGCCGGGGTGAGGACAGTACATCCCGCCGCCGACAACGCCTCGGCCAAGGCGGCGTAGAAACCGAGCAGTCGATGCGGGTGCCCGGTGCCGAGGAGCACCGGGGCGTGACGCTGAGCGACGGCCGCGAGCCGGCCGGCGAAGGCGTCCAGGGCCGCGAGGGTCCGCTCGGGGTCGATCACGTCCTGGCCCGAAGTATCCTGCGGATCGGCCGAGACCCCACACCTCTCCGCCATCAACGCGACCAGTTCCCGGTGCCCCCAGTCCCCCACCGGATCGATCCCGAGCAGCACCCGAGGATCCCGCGCGGCGAACAACCGGTAACTCCGCAGACTCGCCTCCCGAGCAGTCGCCACCACCCCGGCAAGCCGCACCTCCAACAGATGAGCCCGAACAGCTCCACGGGTCAGCACCCACCCGATGCTGCCGGGTCCGCCCTACCGGGAACCGAGGAACCCCGAAACTACGCACGGTCGGCGTAACCCCGCAACGCCGGGCTGCGCACCCACCCCCGGCCCACCCCCACGCAGGCCCACCGATCAGCGACCCCCCGTACCAACCCCCCTCACGCCAACAACCCCCGCAACGGAAACACCGCCCGCCGCGCCGCCACCACAGCCTGATCCAACCGATCCGCGGGGTCGTACCCCTCCCCCCACGAAGCCCACCCCACCGGCCACCGCCCATCAGTCATCCGCATCGGCCCCAGCTGCCGCGTCCGCGCGAACACCTCCTGCCGCCACCCCTCCGGAATCACCGTCTCCGGCTCCACCGGCCGCCCCGCCGCGATCCCCACCAGATGCGCCCACGACCGAGGCACCACATCCACCACGGCGTACCCGCCCCCACCTAGCGCCACCCAACGCCCCCCGGCGTACTCGTGCGCCAGCTCGTGGCACGCCACCTGCACCGCCCGCTGCGCGTCCAGCGACACCGCCAGATGCGCCAGCGGATCCTCGAAGTGCGTGTCCGCCCCGTGCTGCGTCACCAGCACCTGCGGCCGGAAGTCAGCCAGAACCTCCGGCACCACCGCGTGGAACGCCCGCACCCACCCCGCGTCCCCGGTCCCCGCCGGCAGGGCGATGTTCACCGCCGACCCCTCGGCGCACTCCGCGCCCGTCTCCTCGGGCCACCCGGTCTGCGGGAACAGCGTCCGCGGATGCTCGTGCAGCGACACCGTCAGAACCCGCGGGTCCTCCCAGAACGCCGCCTGCACCCCGTCCCCGTGGTGCACGTCCACATCGACGTACGCGACCCGCTCGACCCCCAGCTCCAGCAGCCGCGCGATCGCCAGCGCCGCGTCGTTGTACACGCAGAACCCGGAGGCCGCGCCCGGCATCGCATGGTGCAGCCCGCCCGCGAAGTTCACCACGTGCAGCGCCTCCCCGCGCCAGACCGACTCCGCCGCCCCCACCGACTGCCCGGCGATCAGCGCCGACACCTCGTGCATCCCCGCGAAGGCCGGGTCGTCGATGGTCCCCAGCCCGTACGACACGTCCGCCGCGCCCGGATCCGCCGACGCCGCCTTCACCGCGTCGATGTAGTCCTGCCGGTGCACGAGCCGCAGCGTCGACTCACCGGCCGACCGCGCCGCGACGACCTCCACCTCCCGGTCGAGCCCCAGGGCACCGACCAGACTTCGTGTCAGGGCCAGCCGGACCGGATCCATCGGATGCTCCGGCCCGAAGTCATAGCCCGTTACTGCCTCGTCCCACATCAGCTGTGCGCGGCCGCTCATGCCCGCCACCGTATCGGTCCGGTTGAGTCTCGAACGACCGGGCGTACAGGACCGTCACCAGCACCAACACCATCGGTACGAGCATCGCCCCGCGGTAGCTCCAAGCGTCCCCGAGCGCCCCCACCAACGGCGAACCGATCAGGAAGCCGACGTAGTTGAACACGTTGAGCCGCGCCACCGCCGCGTCCGACGCCCCGGGACCGTACTTGTCGGTGGCGAGCCGCCCCGCAGCGGCGAACGTCTGCGGCACCAGCACACACAACCCCAGCCCCAGCAGCGTGAACCCGAGCATCCCCACCCACGCCCCCGGCGCCCCCGCCACCACCGCGAACCCCACCGCCGCCACGACCGCCCCGCTCCGCACCACCGCCACGGCCCCGAACCGCCGCACCCCGACGTCCCCGACCGCCCGCCCGACCAGCGTGGTCACCATGTACACGTTGTACGGCACGGTGGCGAGCTGCTCCGAACCCCCCAGCACGTCCTGGAGGTACTTCGCGCCCCAGTTGGAGACGGTCGAGTCCCCGATGTACGCGAACGTCATCACCAGACACAACGGCAGGAGCAACTTGAAGCCGACCCCGGTACCGCCCCCGCCCTGCCCGGCCGCCTCCGCCGCACCACCCCGGTCCCCGTCGACGTACCATCGGCTCCCCACCAGCGCGGCCGGCAGCAGCACGACGACGACCGGCAGATACGACACCCACAACGCCAGATCCCAGTGCGCCCCCACCCACGCCAGCGAGGCCCCGAGAATCCCGCCCAGGCTGTACGCCGCGTGGAACCCGAGCATGATGCTGCGCCCGTACGCCCGTTGCAGACTCACCCCGAGCATGTTCATCGACGCGTCCAGCGCTCCCACGGCCAGCCCGAAGACGCCCAGCGCCACGGCCAGCACCACCATCCGGCCCCCCGCCCCGACGCCGAGCAGGGACAGCAGCACCACCGGCTGGGACCAGCGCAGCAGTCGGCTCGGCCGCACCCGGCGCACCAGACGCTCGGTCGCCACACTCCCGGCGCCGGCCAGGATCGGCACCGCGGCGAGGAACACCGGCAGCAGCGCGTCGGAGACGCCGTAGCGGTCCTGAATGGCCGGAATGCGGGTCACCAGCAAGGCGAAGGCGACGCCCTGGGCGAAGAAACCGAACGCGAGCGAAGCCCTACCGCGCCGCAGCACATCAGTCATGGCGGCGAGCGTAGGGCCCCGGCTTACCCGTGGGTAGATCCAGCCAAAGGTGAATTCTCCTCAGCTTCACGGAAGCTGTCAGCTCGCCAGCAGGTCGGCCAACTCCCCCATGTCGCCGAACAGCCGCCCGGCTCCGGTCAGCTTCGAGGCCGGCGTCATCGCGGTGAACCCGTACACGTCCATCCCGGCGGCGACGGCGGCCCGCACGCCCAGTGGACTGTCCTCGATCACGACACACCGCCCCGGCGCCACCCCCATCCGCGCCGCCGCGTGCAGGAACAGATCCGGCGCCGGCTTTCCCCGGCCCACGTCCTGGGAACTGAAGATCCGCTCGTCGTCGAACCACCGGTCAAGACCGGTCTTCCGGTGCCCCACCCGAATCCGCTCATGGCTCCCGGACGAGGCCACGCAGTACGCCACCCCGTCCGCCGCGAGCTTCTCCAGCACACCGACGGCCCCGGGCACGGGCCCCAGTTCACGCTCGAAGGCAGCGAACACCCGCCCGTGGAAAACGTCGTCGAAGTCCTCGGGCAGCCGCCGCCCCGTCCGCTCCAGCACCAGGTCGTGCACCCGGTGCATCGCGGCTCCCATGTAATCCCGGAGGGAGTCCTCGTACGACGTCGGGTGACCCAGCTCGGTCAGATAGCCGGCGAGGAGCCGGTTGGAGATCGGCTCACTGTCGACGAGGACGCCGTCGTTGTCGAAGATAACCAGGTCGTAGCGCATAGAAAGACCCTAAACGCAGAAAGCCCCGCACCGTTCCCGGTGCGGGGCTTTCATACAATGATTGTTCGGCGGCGTCCTACTCTCCCACAGGGTCCCCC
>NZ_JBHXNW010000077.1:39817-43559 GCF_042717365.1 Streptomyces sp. NPDC058534 | reverse complement strand
GGGGGGGGCGCGCGGCCCCCCCCCCCCCCCCCCCCCGGGGGGGGTTTGTTTGGGGTGTGGGGGGCTGGGTGTACGGGGGCTTCCAAACCCCCCCCGGCAAGATCCAAACGACACCCCCTACCGCTGTGTCTGCGCGAGGAACGCGTAGGCGCCCGCGATGAAGGGGTCCGCTGCGCGGAAGCGTCTGCCGCACACCGCGGCCAGGGCTGTGCCGGTGTCGGGGCGGAAGCCCAGGAACGCCTGCTGGCCCAGGGTGGCCCCACTGTGGAAGTACATCGGCCCGCCGTCCGTGGGGTGCCGGAACCACGCCACCGTGTGCACGTGCCGGTGCCCGAGGCCCCGCCGCAGCACCGGTACCCGTACGGCTCCCAGCGCGCCGGCGGCCGGTGAGCCGGCCGGGTCGAGGTGGGCCTCGAGGAAGGTGAGCAGGTCGTGCGGGGTGGACCGGACGGCCCCGGCCGCCTGGAAGCCGCCCGCGTCGAACGGCGGGACGGGGGTGCGGCCGTCCTTGCGGTGTCCCACGGCGTCGGTGCCGGGGCCCTCGGCGCGCAGGGCGGTGCCGCCCAGACCCAGCGGGTCCAGGACCTGACGGGTGAGCAGGTGCTCCCAGGGCGTCCCCAGGACCGCGGCGACCGCGTGTCCGAGCACGGAGACGCCGTAGTTGGAGTAGTGCCAGCGGGTTCCGGGGCGGTGCCTGGGCCGGTGGCGCAGGAAGGTGTCCGTCAGCCGCTCGGCCGGGTAGCGCGCGTAGGGGTTGGTGCGCCAGGCCGGCAGTCCGGAGCGCAGGAAGCCGGCCGGGAGGGCGGGCAGTCCCGCCGTGTGGGTGAGGAGGTGGGCCAGCGTCACGGGGTGCGGGCCGGCCGGGCGGCCGGGGTCCAGGCAGGTGACGGCCGCCTCGCCGCCGGTGAGCGCGCCGCGCCGCACGAGCCGGGTGAGCAGCAGTCCGCTGAACGTCTTGGAGGCCGACCCGATCTCGTAGCGCAGGTCCTCGCGGGGGACGTCGGGGGGCGGGGCGGTGCCGCCGCTGTGCAGGGTGCGCCGGCCGTGCCGGGAGACGGCGAAGACGACGTCGGGGGCGTCGCAGGCGGCGACGGCCTCGGCCAGCCGCTCGTGCAGGGCGGCGTCGTCGACGGGTGCGGGGGGTGCCTGCGGGCCCGTCGGGAAGTCGCCCGCGTCGTCGGGGTCGCCCGGCCAGGGCGTGGGACGGCCCGTCATGACGCGGTGTGCGCCGGCTCGCTGAGCGCGCGGGAGGTGGCGAGCAGGGAGGCGAAGGCGGCGACCAGGGTCGGGTGGTAGACCAGGTCGAACAGCGAGTCGGGGGCGCCCTCGGGCATGGTGCGTACGGCGGGCATGGCGCCGTCGGGCTGCTGCGCGGCGGCGAAGCCCCGCCAGGCGGCCTCGTCGAGGGTGGGACGGGGCAGGCAGGCGTCGACCACGAGGAGTTCGCCGAGCAGGTCCCAGCGTTCGAGGTCCAGCCAGTCGTCGATCCACACCGGCAGCCAGGTGGCGAGGTACTCGGCGACGGCCGGCGGCAGCCCGCCCGGGTTCTCGCCCCAGTCGGTCAGGTGGAAGACGGTGTGCGTGATGTCGTACGCGGTGTGGCCCTCGACCGTCCACGGTTCGGGGGTCCCGGCCAGCCAGGTGGTGGCGACCAGGTCGGCCTCGGGCGGCCGGGCGGTCAGACCGAAGCGGCGCTGGAACGCGGACAGGCCCAGTCGCCGGGTCGGCGTGACCGGGAACCGCGCCCAGCTGTCCAGCCGGTGGTTGAGGACCGTGGCCCGCTCCACCTCGGGCTGGCTGTAGCCCAGCTCCTTGAACGGCAGGTACACCTCGAAGGGGACGGGTGAGAAGGGCTCGACGCGCTGGCCGCGCACCAGCATCCGGCCGCCGTCGAGGGTCTCGCGCCAGGTGTGGTCGAGCAGTTGGCGCGCGAGCTGGGCCTGCCGGGAGCCGGCGACGCCCTCGCGGAAGAGCACCTTGCAGATCAGGGCGAGTTCGCCGATCGGCTTGAAGCGCTCCAGGAAGCCGGTCTCGGGGTCCACGTCCTGCTCCAGGCGGAAGCCGTCGCGGTGGGCCCACAGCCACTCCAGCGCGCCGGCGCCGACGCCGTGGATCAGGCGGGTGTCCGTCATCCCGGCACTCCTTGTCCGGCGTGGTCCGCGTCCCGCAGCCGTGCGGTGGTGAGGGCGGCCGCGAACACGGCCATCAGGGTGGAGTGGTAACAGTCTGTGAAGTCATAGGGGTCGGTCCCCGCGTGCTCCCCGGCGGCGTCCCGCACGGCGCCCTCCTCGGGGAGCGCGCCGGACGCGTCCTGGGCGGCCGCCACGCGCAGCCAGGCGTCCTCCAGGACGGCGGGCTCCGGCGGACGCGGCAGGCTGGCGGCGACCGCCAGCAGTTCGCAGCTCAGGTCCCACATCCGGGCCTCCAGGCAGGTGTCGAGCCAGGGCGGCAGCCAGTCCACCAGGTAGTCCGCGAGGTCCGGTGGCACGCCCTGGACGGTGCGTCCCCAGTCGGTGAGGTGGAACACGACGTGGGTGAGCGCGTAACCGGCCGCACGTTCGAAGGTCCAGGGCTCGGGCAGGCCGCCCAGCCAGGTGCGGCCCAGCGCCTGCGGGAGCCGCCCGTGCGGATGGATGCCGCTGTGCCGCTCGGCCTCCAGCACGCCGAGCCGCCGGGTGGGGTACTGCTCGGTCAGCCGCCAGCCGCGGGTACGGGCCACGATCGCGGCGGACGCCTCGTAGCCCGGGTGCCGGAAACCGGCCGAGGCGAAGGCGGCGTACACCTCCAACGGATAGGTGGCGAACGGTTCCAGCGACTGCATCAGCGGGAACAGCTCGCCCCGGTGGGTCTGCTGCCAGGCGAAGTCCAGCAGGTCGGACACCCGGCCGTGCAGCGGGTCCGGCGTTGGGGTGCACAGGGACACGGAGGCGCAGACCCGGGTCAGCTCGCCCAGCGGTTTCCAGGTCCGGTTGACCTGACCCTCCGCCGCGAGCGCGTCCTCGCCGAGCGCGAAGCGGTCGCGGTGGGACCACACCCAGTCCAGGGCCGCCTCCTCGACGTCCCGGACGGTCACAGGAGGACTCCGGCGGGCATCAGCCGCGCCGCCTCCAACTGGAGGGCCACCCGGGGGTCCGAGCCGCCCATCAGACGTACGAAGTCGAGTCCCGCTTCGAGGCCCAGGCTCTCCGGCACCCCGTCCAGGAGGGTGAGCCAGCGTCCGGCTCCGGCCGCCTGCTGCCAGTCCCGGCGGCGTACCGCCCGGACGAAGCCGCGGGCCACGTCCACCGGTCGGCGCCGGGCCACACGGGTCACCGCGCACTCCTCGCCGGGCAGCGCGAGCGGGGCGAGTACCGCGAGCTGATGGGTCAGCACCTGCCAGCCGGCCTCGTCGAGCCAGTCGGCGCCGGATTCCGCACCCGGCTCGCCGGCGGGCGGACCGGCCAGGGGCTGGTCGAGCCGGCGCAGGGCACGGGCCATGGCCCAGTGGCTCCATACGACGGCGGGGGCCGCGTCGGGACGCGGCGGATGGGCCGTTACGGCGTCCTTGAACACCGCGAGTTGCCCGGGGTCGGGCGGAACGCGCAGGAGGACGGCGGGCAACAGCGTGTCGGCGCCCAGAACGCGTACCGCCGCACGCGCGACGCCCTCACCGGCGCCGCCGGTCGTCAGGGTGCTGCCCGCTCGCACGTGGGGGGGGGGCGCGCGGACCCGCTGACCCCACGGCTCGCGGAGGAGCCGACCG